>CAIXDD010000330.1 GCA_903918155.1 uncultured Hyphomicrobiales bacterium | reverse complement strand
GCGCTGGCCGCCGTGGACCGGCGCGAGCCCCATGCGCCCGAGTCCGCCGGGGGGCAGGAGAACGCCGAGGCCCTGCTGGTGGGCTCGCTCACCCACGCCCTGCTGCAATATTTGCCCGACGTCGCGCCGGACGAGCGGCGGGCGGCGGGCCTGCGCTATCTGGCCGCCCGCGGCGGGGGGCTCACGCCGGAGCGCCGCGAGGCCCTGTGCGCGCGCGCCCTGGCCGTGATCGAGGATCCCGCCCTGGAGGCGCTGTTCGGCCCCGGCTCGCGGGCGGAGATCTCCATCGCCGCCGACGTCGATGTCGGCGGGGCCGTCCGCCGCGTCGTCGGCCAGATCGACCGCCTGCTCGTCGGCGCGCAGGAGATCGTGATCGCCGATTTCAAGACCGGCGCGCCCCGCCCGCTGGAGCAGGCGCCGCAGGCCTATCTCGCCCAGCTCGCGCTCTATGCGAAGGCCGTGGCCCGGCTCTGGCCCGGCCGCGCCGTGCGCACGCTGCTGGTGTGGACCGCGGGCCCCCTCGCGCTGGAGGCGCCGCCCGAACTTCTGGCGCAGGCGCTGGCGCGGCTGGGGACGCCGGATCCGCCGGCCGCCGACGCGCCTTGACGGGCGAGGGGTCGGTTCATAGTTTCCCACGCGACGGGCGGGTATTCCCCCGCGATTTTCCGAGGTTCCCATGGCCACCGTAAAAGTCACCGACGCCACGTTCGAAAGCGAAGTCTTGAAGTCGACGGAGCCGGTGGTGGTGGATTTCTGGGCCGAATGGTGCGGCCCCTGCAAGATGATCGGCCCCTCCCTCGAGGAGATCTCCGAGGAAATGGCCGGCAAGGTGAAGATCGCCAAGATCAATGTGGACGAGAATCCCGGCGTCGCCGGCAAGCTCGGCATCCGCTCGATCCCCACGCTGTTCCTGTTCAAGGGCGGTCAGGCGACCGGCCAGAAGGTCGGCGCCGCGCCCAAGGGCGAATTGGTGAAGTGGATCAGCGGCGCGATCTGAGGTCTTCCAGACGCGACGTCCGCATGACGGACCAAGACAGGCCGCGCCCGTCCGCGCGGCCTTTTCTTTTGATCGGGCCTGCGCTGCGCGTCCGCCCGTCCGCTTGACAGGCGCGCGCGCAGGCGGGACATCACGCCGCGCACGGCGAGAAGGAAGCGCACGGCGAACGCAAGGAAGCGCAAGTCCGGCGCAGGGGAGCGAAGCGTGAAGCGGCAGCGCATAGGCGTCGACGTCGGCGGAACCCATACGGACGTCGTGCTCGCGGGCGCCGACGGGGGCGAGTTCCGCATCGAGAAATTGCCCAGCACGCCGCATGATCCCTCCATCGCGGCGCTGGCCGGGCTCGCGCGCCTTCTCGCCGGCGGCGCGGCGGAGGGCCTGCAGGCGAGCGACATCGAATTTTTCGCCCATGGCACCACCGTCACCACCAATGCGCTGCTCGAGATGAACGGCGCCAGGGCCGGGCTCTTGCTCAATGCGGGCATGCGCGGAATCGTCGAGGTGCAGAGCCAGGGCCGCGAGGGCTGGAGCCCTTTCGATCACGCCTTCCGCCGGCCCGAGCCGCTCATCCGCCCCATGTTCACGCGCGAGATCGCCGGGCGCATGGATCACGCCGGCGTCGAGATCGAGCCGCTCGACGAAGACGCCGTGCGGGAGGCCGCGCGCGCGCTCGCCGCGCAAGGAATCGTCTCCTTCGCGGTGTGCTTTCTGTTCTCCTTCATGAACGACGCGCATGAACGCCGCGCGGCGGAGCTTATCCGCGAGGCCGCGCCGGAGGCCTTCGTCTCCTGTTCGAGCGCGGTGTCGCCGCGCATCCGCGAATGGCCGCGCTTCTCCACCACCATGCTCAACGCCTATCTTGCGCCCGTGCTCGCGCGCTATTGCCGCAATGTGTCGGACGGGCTCGACCGCATGAACGTGACTACGCCGCAACGCTTTCTCATGCAATCCAACGGCGGCGTGACGCCGCTGGCGGTGGATGCGGAATCCCATGCGGTGCGCACGCTGCTCTCGGGGCCTGCCGCGGGCGTGCGCGCGGCGAGCTATCTGCTGGCGCATGCGCAGGGCTGGCGCAATCTCGTGACGATGGACATCGGCGGCACGTCCTGCGACGTCGCCTTCATTGAATCGGGCGAGCCGCTCGAGCAATCCGACAGCGTGATCGACGGGCGCATGGTGAGCGCGCCCGCGCTCGACATCGCCACGATCGCGGCGGGCGGCGGCTCCATCGCGCGGCTCGACGCCGCCGGCATGCCGCAAGTGGGACCGCGCAGCGCGGGCGCGACGCCGGGCCCCGCTTGCTATGGCCGCGGCGGCTGCGAGCCGACGGTCACCGACGCGGATCTTCTGTGCGGCGCGCTCAATCCCGATTATTTCCTCGGCGGCGAGGCCCGCCTCGATCTCGAGGCCGCGCGGCGCGCGATGGCGGCCATCGCAGAGCCCATGGGCGTTGATCCCATCGTCGCGGCTTGCGGAATCGTGCGGCTCGTGAACGCGCAGATGACGGATGCGATCCGCATCGAGGCCGCCAAGAAAGGCGTCGACCTGTCCGATCATACGCTGGTGCCCTTCGGCGGCGCGGGGCCCGTGCACGCCGCTCAGGTGGCCGAGGATCTCGGCGCGCCGCGCGTGCTCGTGCCGCGCAATCCCGGCGCCTTCTCCGCGCTCGGCCTGTTGTGCAGCGACGTGCGCCACGATCACATGCGTTCGGAAATGGCCGATCTGCGCAGCCTGTCGCCCGCGCATGCGGAGGGATGTTTCGCCGCGCTCGAGGACGCCGCGCGCGCGCAATTGGCGGCCGAAGGGCTGGGCGAGGCGCAGGCTTTCTTCGCGCGGTCGATGGACATGCGCTATGCGGGGCAGGGCTATGACCTGCATGTCGCGCTCGACGGCCTGCCCGTCCCGCTCGATGCGGATGCGCTCGCGGCGGCGGCGGCGCGCTTTCATGCACGGCATGCCGCCGTCCATGGCCATGCGGCGCCCGACGGCGCGGTGGAGGTCGTCAGCTACCGGCTGCGCGCCAGCGCGCCCATGCCGAAATATCGGCCGCGCAAGCGCGCGCTTGAGCCGCGCGAGTCTCCGCCCCCGCGCGGAGTCCGTCGTCTTGTGCTGGGGCCGGCGCGCATCTGCGAGGCGCGGGTGTGGCGGCGCGACGATCTGTTCCCCGGCTGGCGCGAGACGGGCCCCGCCATCGTCGAGCAGCGCGATTCCACGACGGTCGTTCCCGACGGATGGAGCGTGCGCTGCGACGAATGGGACAATCTCCTGCTGGAAAGGATCGCCTGATGAGCGTCGATCCCGTCTTCGTGCAGATCCTGCGCAACCGCATCGCCGGATTGATGGAGGAGATGTCCCATCGCTTCTTTCGCTCGGGCTATTCCACCATCGTGCGCGAGTCGCGCGATTATTCCTGCGTGATCGTGGATCGCGAGGGCCGGCTCGTCGTCTCTCCTCCCATGTTCTACCACGCCACCGCCTATCATTATCTCGCCCGTCGCGTACGCGCGCTTTTCGAGGCGGAGGGGAAACGCCTGCAGGACGGCGATATGTTCGTCGGCAATCATCCCTATGAGGCTTTCACGCCCCATGCGCCGGACATGGCGCTGATCGCGCCTATCGTCGCGGACGGCGAATTGATCGGCTTTTCCGCCGCCATCGCGCATAAGGCGGACATGGGCGGCATGGTGGCCGGCTCCTCCTGGGGGCAGGCGCAGGAAATGTTTCAGGAAGGGCTGATGCTGCCGCCGATGCGGCTCTCTGAGGAGATCGAGCGCCTGATCGCCGCCAATTCGCGCCAGCCGCGCCTCGTTCTGGGCGATTTGCGCGCGCAGGCCGGCTGCGTGCGCTTGGGCGTGGAGCGCATGAAGGCGCTGGCGCAGGCGCATGGGGCCGGCGCGATGCGCGCGGCGCTCGACGCCATGATCGAGGCCGCCGGGCGGGAGATGGCCGCCGCTTTCGCGCGTCTGCCCGATGGCGAGAGCGAGGCGGAAGGCTATCTCGACGCGCCCGGCGACGACTGCGCGGGCTTGCGCCTGCATGTGCGCGTGCGCGTGCGCGCGGGGCGCGTGCGCTTCGATTTCACCGGCTCGAGCCCGCAGGCGCGCCAGCCCATCAACCTGCGCCCGCCGCTGGTGGAGGCCTGTTGCTTCCATGCCTTGATCGGCCTCGTCGATCCCGATCTGCGCTACAGCGATTCCGCGCGCGATCTGGTGGAGATCGTCGCGACGCCGGGCAGCGTGGTGAACGCGCAGCCGCCCGCGCCGTGCTCCAGCTATATGAAGAGCTGCCAGCGCCTGATCGACGTGCTCATCGAGGCGCTCAATCCGTTCTGCCCGCAGCGCGCGGCGGCGCATGCGGGCGGCAGCGGCGGCTCCATCGTCGTCGCATGGGGGCGAGCGGCGGGTTCCGACGCGCGCGAGGTCCATCACAACCAGCATGAGATTTTCGGCTCCGCCTATGGCGGGGGCGCAGGCGGCGACGGCGCGTCAGGCGTCACGGTGCATCTGTCGAATATTTTCGTCACGCCCATCGAGATCGTGGAGACGGAATTTCCCGCGCGCGTGACCGCGTTCGAACTCATTCCCGGCTCCGGCGGCGCCGGTCGCTGGCGCGGGGGGCTGAGTTTCCGGCGCGAATATCTCGCGCTTCAGCCCGCGACCGTTCTCTATCGCGGCGACAAGGCGACTAATCCCGCGCGCGGTCTGGCGGGCGGGGGCGACGGGCGGCGCAGCCGCTTCCTCGTCGATCCCGACACGCCGCAGGAAAAGGCCATGCCCGCCAATTGCCGCGTGGACCTCAAGGCGGGCCAGAGATTCCGCATCGAGGCGGCGGCCGGCGGGGGCTATGGCGATCCCGCCCTGCGCGATCCCGCCGCCCATGCGCGCGACGTCGAGGACGGCTATGTCGCCGAATGAGGCCCGGCGCGTCGCATAGGCGGGGCGAACGGGCGCGGGCGGGTGTGGCCATGGGCTCGCTCCTTGCGCTATGGAGAAACGAACAGACGGCTTCCCCTTCCATCGCCTCGCCCATGTTGCGTCCATGCCGCGTTACAAACTGACGATCGAATATGACGGCGCCCCCTTCGTGGGCTGGCAGCGCCAGGTCAATGGTCTGTCCGTGCAGGAGACGCTGGAGAACGCGCTGGCGGCTTTCGCCAGCGAACGCGCCGTGGTGAACGGGGCGGGGCGCACCGACGCCGGCGTGCATGCGAGCGGGCAGGTCGCCCATATCGATCTGTCGCGCGACTGGCGCTGCGACGTGGTGCGCGACGCGATGAACGCGCATATGCGTCCGCAGCCGGTGGCCGTGGTGGCGGTGGAGCCCGCGGCCTTGGATTTCGACGCGCGCTTTTCGGCGAGCAAGCGCCATTACGTCTATCGCATCCTCAACCGTCGCGCGCCGGCGGCCATCGAGCGCAATCGCGTCTGGCATGTCGCCCGCCGGCTGGATGCGCAGGCCATGCATGCGGCCGCGCAATCGCTCGTGGGCCGGCATGATTTCTCCACCTTCCGCGCCTCCGAATGCCAGGCCAATTCGCCCGTGCGCACGCTCGACCGGCTGGACGTCGTGCGCACCGACGACGTGATCGAGATTCACGCGTCGGCTTTGTCCTTCCTGCACCATCAGGTGCGCTCCTTCGCGGGCTCGCTGGAGCATGTGGGATCGGGCAAATGGAACGCGCAGGACTTGCGCGCGGCGCTGGAGGCGCGCGACCGGTCCCGCTGCGGCGTGGTGGCGCCGCCGCAGGGCCTTTGCCTCACCCGCGTGGATTATTGATCAG
>CAIXDD010000329.1 GCA_903918155.1 uncultured Hyphomicrobiales bacterium | reverse complement strand
CCGTTTCGAAGATCATCATCGAGCGTCCGCACAAGAAGTGCCGCGTCACCATTTACTCGGCGCGTCCGGGCGTGGTGATCGGCAAGAAGGGCGCGGACATCGACAAGGTCCGCAAGATGGTCGCCAAGCTCACCGATTCCGAGGTGGTGCTGAACATCGTCGAAGTGCGCAAGCCTGAGGTCGACGCCACGCTGGTGGCCGAATCGATCGCCCAGCAGCTGGAGCGCCGCGTGGCGTTCCGCCGCGCCATGAAGCGCGCCGTGCAATCGGCGATGCGTCTGGGCGCGCAGGGCATCCGCATCAATTGCTCGGGCCGTCTCGGCGGCGCCGAAATCGCCCGCCAGGAATGGTATCGCGAAGGCCGCGTGCCTTTGCATACGCTGCGCGCCGACGTCGATTACGGCGTCGGCACCGCGCATACGGCTTACGGCACCTGCGGCATCAAGGTCTGGATCTTCAAGGGCGAGATCCTCGAGCACGATCCGATGGCGCAAGACAAGCGCATGAACGAGCAGGACGCCGGCGGCGGCGAGCGTCGTCCGCGCCGTGAAGGCCGCGATCGCGACGAGCGCGGTCGTGGTCCCCGCGGTCGCGACGCCGCCTGAGCTTCGGTCACACATTCGAGAGTCTGAATCATGTTGCAACCCAAGCGCACGAAGTTCAGGAAGGCCTTCAAGGGCCGTATCCATGGGGCCGCCAAGGGCGGCTTCGAACTCAACTTCGGCCAGTTCGGCCTGAAGGCAATGGAGCCGGAGCGCATCACGGCCCGCCAGATCGAGGCGGCTCGTCGCGCGATGACCCGCCACATGCGCCGCGCCGGCCGCGTGTGGATCCGCATCTTCCCGGACGTGCCGGTGTCCAAGAAGCCGACCGAAGTCCGCATGGGCACGGGCAAGGGCGCTCCCGAATATTGGGCGGCGCGCGTGGCTCCCGGCCGCATCATGTTCGAGATCGACGGCGTGACGCCGGAGCTCGCACGCGAGGCGATGACGCTGGCGGCCGCGAAACTGCCGATCAAGACGCGCTTCGTTCAGCGCATCGTCGAATAAGGAGAGGCGAGATGTCTTCCAAGCAGCGCGTCTCTGACCTCAAGGTCATGACCGAAGACCAGCTCAAGGACGAAGTCCTTAAGCTGAAGAAGGAACAGTTCAACCTCCGTTTTCAGCGCGCCACGGGCCAGCTTGAGAACACCTCGCGCGTGCGCGTCGTCCGTCGGGACGTCGCGCGCGCCCTGACGCTCGCCGCGCAAAAGCGCGCCGACGCGAAGAAGTAAGGACAAGCGCCATGCCGAAGCGTATTCTCCAGGGCGTCGTCGTCAGCGATAAGCAGGAAAAGACCGTGGTCGTGCGCGTCGAGCGCCGTTTCACGCATCCGCTTCTCAAGAAGACGGTGCGCCGCACGAAGAACTACCACGCTCACGACGAAGCCAAGGCCCATAAGGTCGGCGATACCGTCTCAATCGAAGAGACAAAGCCGATTTCTAAGCTGAAGCGCTGGACAGTGGTCAGCAAAACCGCTTAATCCGGAGCGACGATTCACATGGGGGAGCGAGGATCGCTCCCTTCAGGCGAAGTCCGAAGCCAGACTTCGGAAACCGATCTGAAAAGGAAGGCGCGACGCCATGATTCAGATGCAAACCAACCTCGACGTGGCGGATAATTCCGGCGCGCGCCGCGTGATGTGCAT
>CAIXDD010000328.1 GCA_903918155.1 uncultured Hyphomicrobiales bacterium | reverse complement strand
GGTGTCGGCGCTCATCTCCAAGCGCTATGCGAATGATCTGAGACATTCCATCGATCCCGCGAGCGCCCGCCCGTCCGCATCGATCAGCGCAGGCGACGTCGTTCCTTATGAGAGCGATCAGACGACCCATTTCTCGATTGTCGATCGTGACGGAAACGCGGTCGCCAACACATATACGCTGAACTTTTCCTATGGGCTTGGGCAGGTGGTCGAAGGCGCAGGGTTCCTTCTGAACAACGAACTCGACGATTTCGCTGCGCGCGCCGACGCCCCGAACGCTTACGGCATGCTGGGCGGCGCCGCGAATGCGCCCGCGCCGCGCAAGCGCCCTTTGTCGTCCATGAGTCCGACGATTTTGACCAAGGACGGAGCCGTCGAGCTGGTGACAGGGTCGCCGGGCGGCTCGCGCATCATCACCATCGTCCTGCAGACCATTCTGAACATTTTCGAGCATGACATGAATGTCGCGGAAGCGGCGTCCGCGCCCCGCATTCATCATCAATTGCACCCCGACGAGATCAGGGTCGAGCGGGGCGTCTCCGCGGACACGATCCGGCTGCTCGAGCAGATGGGGCATAAGGTGAAAGTGCAGCCCACGATCGGGTCGGTTCAATCGATCCTGCGGCGAGACGGCTGGCTGATGGGCGCGAGCGACCCGCGTCAGCGGGGATCATCCGCGTCGGGCTATTGAGTCACTGCGAAACGCCCGGCGCCGCCTCCATGTCGAAAGCAGCCGAGAACAGAGCCCTTGTATATTCATGCTTGGGCGCTGCGAAAACATCCGCTGCGACGCCCTTCTCCACCACCTTGCCCTGCTTCATGATCATAAGCTCCGAAGCAAGAGCGCGCACCACCTTCAGGTCATGACTGATGAACATGAAGGCGAGGTTTTTTCGGGCCTGCAAATCTCGCAAGAGATCCACGATCTGCGCTTGAACGGACATGTCGAGGGCGGAGGTCGGCTCATCCAGAATGATCAGCTTTGGCTCCAGCGCCATGGCGCGAGCGATCGAGACGCGCTGCCTTTGCCCGCCGGAGAACTCGTGCGGATATCGATCCATCGCAAGGGGATCAAGGCCCGTGTCGATCAGGGCGCGCGCGACGATCTCACGCTTTTCGTCATAGGCGAGGCCAGGCTTTTGAACCTCCAGCCCCTCGGCGATGATGTCGGCGATGGACATGCGCGGGGATAAAGAGCCGAACGGATCCTGAAACACGATCTGCATGTCGCGCCGGTAAGGGCGCATCGCGGACGAACCCAGCCCATCGATCCTGCGACCCTGAAAGAGGATCGCGCCTTCGCACTTGATCAGACGCAGGACAGCGAGACCGAGCGTGGTCTTGCCTGAACCGGACTCGCCCACGACCCCAAGCGTCTGCCCTTCGCGCAAGGTCAGGGACAGCCCGTCCACCGCCTTGACATGGCCGATCGTCTTTCGAAGGAATCCCCGCTTTATGGGGAACCAGACCTTGATGTCGTCTGCCTCCAGAAGCGCCGGCGCTTGCGCATTATAGATGGGCGCCGCGCCCTTTGGCTCCGCGTTCAGCAACATACGCGTATAATCATGTCGAGGCGCGTTGAAGACCTCGGAAACGCTTCCGCTCTCTACGATCCGGCCTTTTTGCATGACGCAAACGTCATCCGCGATCTTTCGGACGATCCCCAGATCGTGGGTGATGAAGATCATGGACATGCCATGCCGATTCTGCAGCTCTTTAAGAAGCTTCAGGATCTGCGCCTGCACCGTCACATCGAGCGCTGTCGTCGGTTCATCGGCGATCAGGAGCTTGGGGCGGTTCGCCAGCGCCATGGCGATCATCACCCGTTGCCGCTGGCCCCCCGACAATTGATGCGGATAGGCGTTCAATCGCCCTGACGGGTCGGGAATGCCCACTTCGTCAAGGAGCGCGATGACGCGGGCCCGAATGGCTTTCGCATCGCTGAGCCCGTGGAGCGCGAGAATCTCGCCGATCTGCCGCTCAATCGTATGCAGCGGATTCAGCGAAGTCATGGGCTCCTGAAACACCATGGTGATGGAATCGCCGCGAACGCGCCGCAGCGTCGGTTCATCCGCGCTCAGCAGGTCGACGCCTTCGAACAGGATCCGTCCAGACGGATATCGCGCCGACGTGCCCGCGAGCAATCTCACGATGGACAGGGCCGTGACCGATTTCCCGGAGCCCGATTCGCCGACGATCGCCAGCGTCCGGCCTTTCTCGAGCGAGAACGACGCGCTCTCGACGACCATGCGCTCAGCTCCTTCCGAATGGAAGGAGATGGACAGGTCAGTGACTTCAAGGAGCGGCGACTTAGGCATGCGAAGAGGCAATCCAGATCGGTTGGGCGACAAGATGCGCATTCATGCGAAGGTTTTCCGAGGATCGAAGGCGTCGCGCACGGCTTCCCCGATGAAGACCAGCAATGACAACATCAGCGCGATGACGGCGAAGCCGGTGAGCCCCAGCCATGGCGCCTGCAGATGGGACTTTCCTTGCAGAAGCAATTCGCCGAGCGAGGGCGAGCCGGGAGGCAGGCCGAACCCGAGGAAGTCTAGCGACGTCAGGGTCGTTATGGAGGCGTTCAGGATGAACGGCAGAAAGGTCAGCGTCGCGACCATGGCGTTCGGCAGGAGGTGCCGGAACATGATCTTTCTGTTGGAGAGCCCAAGGGCGCGGGCCGCGTTCACATATTCGAAATTGCGCGCCCGCAGGAATTCGGCGCGCACGACATGGACGAGCGAGACCCATGAGAAAAGCAGCAGGATGCCGAGCAGAACGAAGAAACTGGGCGTGATGACGGATGAGACGATGATCAGCAGGTAAAGATGCGGAAGGGAGGACCAGATTTCGATGAAGCGTTGGAAGACGAGATCCACCCATCCGCCAAAATATCCTTGCACCGCTCCCGCCAGAACGCCGACGAATGATGAAACGATTGCGAGGATGAGGCCAAAGAGAACGGAGATCCTGAATCCATAGATCAATCTTGCGAGCACGTCCCGACCCTCATCGTCCGTGCCAAGCCAGTTCCATTCGATGTTGCGACAATCGCCGTTCTCCACGCCCTGTTTCGCGGCGGCCGCCTTGCATTGCTCGGCGGTCAGGAGCCAGGTCGGCGGCGAGGGTGCCGCCGTGGGAAGATCGTAATGATGGGTTCGGTAAGAAAAGCGCACCGGAGGCCACGCCATCCAGCCATGGGCCTCGATTTCGCGCTTGATCACCTGATCCCTGTAATCGGTTTCCGCGAGAAAGCCCCCGAACTTTTCTTCAGGATAATCCTTGAAGACAGGGAAAATGAGCTCGCCTTTATACGATGCGACCATGGGTCGATCATTCGCGATGAATTCCGCGAATAGCGAGAGGACGAACAGAATCGTGAAAATCACGAAAGACGAAAATCCCCGTCGGTTCGCCTTGAAATTATTCAACCGCCGCCGGTTCATGGGCGAAAGCCGCAAGAGGCCGCTCTTGGACAGCGGCGGCGCCAGCGAGCCTTCCGTTCGGGAGATGCGCGTGGGGGCGTTCAGCATCACGTCTCCCGCGTTTCGAAATCGATGCGGGGATCGATCCATGTGTAGGTCAGATCCGACAGAAGATTCACGAAAAGCCCGAGCAGTGAAAAGATAAAGAGATTGGCGAAGACGATGGGATAATCCCGGTTCACGATCGACTCGAAAGAGAGCAGGCCCAGCCCGTCAAGCGAGAAAATATTTTCGATCAGCAACGAGCCCGTGAAGAAGGCATGGATGAAAGCGCCCGGAAAACCTGCGATCACAATGAGCATGGCGTTGCGGAACACATGGCGGTACAGCACCTGCCGCTCGCTCAGGCCCTTCATGCGCGCGGTCTGCACATATTGTTTGCGGATTTCATCGAGAAACGAGTTCTTCGTGAGAAAAGTGGACGTCGCGAACGCCCCCACGGTCATCGCGGTGACGGGAAGCGCAATGTGCCAGAAATAATCTTTGATTTGTTCGAAGGTCGACAGTTCGGACCAATTTTCAGAAGTGAGGCCGCGTAACGGGAAAATCTGCCAGAACGATCCTCCGGCGAACAGGACCACGAGCAGAACCGCGAAGAGGAAGCTGGGGATCGCATAGCCCACGATCACGACCGCCGATGTCCAGGTGTCAAAAGGTTCGCCGTCGCGGATCGCCTTGCGAACGCCCAGCGGAATGGAAATGGCGTAGGACAGAAGCGTCATCCACAAGCCAAGCGTGATCGAGACCGGCAGCTTATCCTTGATAAGCTGGATGACGGGCGTATCCCGGAAGAAGCTCTTGCCGAAATCGAACGATGCGTAATCGACCACCATTTTGGCGAAACGTTCGTAAGCCGGGCGGTCGAAACCGAATTGCGCATTGAGTTCTTCGATGAGTTTCTGATCGAGCCCCTGGGCGCCGCGATAGCCGGTATCCGAGGCCTGCATTTGCGCGGAGCCGATATCCGATCCTCCGCCGCTGAACCGGCCGGTGGCCCCTGCGTCCATCCCCTGCAATTGCGCCATGATCCGCTCCACGGGGCCGCCCGGCGCGAATTGAATGATCGCAAAGGAGATCAGCATGATTCCCAGGATCGTGGGAATCATGAGCGCTATGCGCCGGGCTATATATGCGAGCATGGGCTCTTGATCCTCGATCTCGCCAAAGCCTAACCGCTCAAGCCGGCGCCGCGCGCTTTGTCCTGATCCCACCACCACAGATCCGGCGCGCCGCTGCCGTATCGGGGCGTTCGTTCAGGGCGACCGAACGCGTCCCAATGCGCGATGAGCGTCTTTTCCTTGTACCACATCGGCGCCCAATATCGGCCCGCGCGAAGCACGCGATCGAGCGCCCGGGCCGCGATCGTGAGCTCCTGACGCGACGCGGCGCGCGCGATCCTGTCGACGAGCGAATCGACGGCTGGACTAGAAACGCCGGTCAGGTTTCGCGAACCGGGCGTATTGGCCGCCTGCGAGGAATAGACGTTGCGCAGGCCCTCGCCCGGCGTCGTGGAGCCCCCCAGCGCGGAGACGACGACATCGAAGTCGAAGGCGTCGAGTCGGCGCTTGTATTGCGCCGCATCCACCTGGCGGAAGGTCGATTCGATTCCCAGACGGCGCAGATTCGCCTGGAAGGGCTCCGTGTGCGGCTTCAGCGCGCCCGACGAGTCGAGGAATTCGATTTCAAAAAGCTGTCCGTCCGGCAGGCGCAAGCGCGCGCCGTCGCGCTTGCAGCCCGCCGCAAGCAAAAGATCATTGGCGCGACGCAGCAAGGCGCGGTCGGATCCCGACCCGTCGGAGACCGGCGGCGACCAGGGCTCCCCGAAGACTTCCGCCGGCAATTCGCTTCTGAACGGCTCCAGCAGCGCCTGCTCTTCCGGCGAAGGCGGTCCGACGGCCTTCATGTCGGAGGCTTCGAAATAGGACGTGAGGCGCGTATAGGCCGAATACATGATGTTTCGATTCGTCCACTCGAAATCGAAAGCGTAGTTCAGCGCCTCCCGAATGCGCGCATCCTGGAATTTCGAGCGCCGCGTGTTGAACATCCAGCCTTGCGTGCCGACAGGCGTCCCGCTCGGCACTTCGATTTTTTTCACGCGGCCGTCGCGCACGGCCGGGAAATCATAACCCGTCGCCCAGAAGCGCGCGGTATATTCTTCGTGAAAGTTCAATTGGCCGGATTTGAAACCTTCGAAGGCGATCTGCCGGCTTCTGTAATATTCGTAGCGAATGCGCTCGAAATTATTTTGCCCGATATTGACGGGCAAATTCGCTCCCCAATAGGCGGGAACGCGCTCGAATTCGATGAAACGTCCCTGTTCGAAGCGCGCCACCCGGTACGGGCCTGAGCCCAAGGGCGCTTCCAGACTCGGCGCCTCGAAATCGCGGCCGGACCACCATGCCTTTGAAAACACCGGGAGCCCTGCGACGAACAGATGAGCGTCGCGGCTCCTCTTGGGCGAGAATGTCACGACGAGCGTTTCCGGGTCTTCCGCGCTGGCGTTCTCGAGTTCCCCCAGCAGCATTCGGAAGAGGGGATGTCCCTTCGTCTTCAGCGTCAGGAAACTGAAAGCGCAATCTTCCGCCGTCACCTTGGCGCCGTCGTGGAAGCGCGCTTCCGAGCGCAGGGAAAAGCGATAGGTCAATTTGTCGGCGCTGATCCGCACGCGCCGGGCCAGCAAGCCATAAGCCGCGTCGGGCTCGTCAGCGCTGGACGTCATCAGGGAATCGAACGTTCCCTGCATGCCTGCGGCGCCGTCGCCCTTGAAGACATAGACGTTCAACGTGTCGAACGTCTCGAAATTCTGATTGCCCATGGCGCTCTTGATCTGGAGGCGCAGCGTGCCCCCTTTCGGCGCCTTGGGGTTCACATAGGGAAAGTGCGGAAAGTCCGGTGGCAGCGACAATTCGCCGAACGTGGACAGGCCATGGCTCTCCGTCTCGCCGGAGGCGTGCGCGCCCATGCTGGCCAACGAGCCAGCCGCTGCGAAAAGCTTCAGCGCGTCACGGCGGGAAAACGTCATGAAGGGATCTTCTCCATGGCAAGCGATGATTCGGGATGATTATGTCGCTTTTTCGCTGCGCGGAAACCTGCAGGGCGCTCCTGAAACGAAGAAGGCCGGCGCAAGGCCGGCCTTTTCGAGCTTCTGTGATCGATTTCTTACTTGGCGGGCAGCGGAGCCGGGCTCGCGTCGAGGCTGCGCAGATAGGCGAGGATGTCGCCGCGGCGACCATCCGCCTTCTCGCCCGCATAGGCCATTTTCGTGTTGTTCGCGTAGCCCTTGGGGTTGACGATGAACGCGTTGAGCGCCTCAAATGTCCATTGCTTGTCGGTTTTCGCCTTCTCGACGAGCGAGCTTGAATAGGCGAAGCCGGGGGTCGAAGCGATCGGGCGGTTGACGATCCCGTAGAGGGTCGGGCCCTGCTTCACGCCGGCGCCTTGTTCGAAATTGTGGCAAACGCCGCAAGCGGCTTTCGCGGTCGCCGCGCCCTTGGCGGGGTCGGCCTTGGCGAGCAATTCGGCCACGGGAGTCGCGGGGGCGGCGGCGGCGCCCGGCGCCGCAGCGACGGCCGCCTCAGCGGCCGGCAGGTCGTAGCCTGCGATCTTCGGCTTGGGCGCATGGAAAACGGCGTTCGAGAAGATGCCCAGACCCATGAGGAACAGGAGGGCCCCGAGCACGGCGCCGGCGATCTTGTTAAATTCGAAAGAATCCATCATGCCCCAAAGACTCCGCCCAGATCGCGGATCGGGTTCGGCGATCATGGCCGCGAACCCCAATCCAGTCCGTTGCTCGGTTGGATACAGGGATTGCGCCCTGCTTGGCAACACGAATCCGGGCCTTTCGCCGTGCTACCTTTTGCCGCCCGGGAATGGGCTTCGCCATCCGTCTGGCGCTGGCCGTCCGGCGGGGCTAAACATCCTCATTCGTGTGGCCAGGGGCATCCTGATGAGCGTCGCTTCGCAGAACAAGGTCATCGCATATCAAGGCGAAGCGGGGGCCAATTCCCATATCGCCTGCCGGATGGTCTATCCCGAGTGGCGCCCCCTCGCCTGCGCCACGTTTGAGGACGCTTTCGCGGCGATCGCCGACGGGACGGCTGATCTCGGCATGATCCCCATCGAAAACTCGATCGCCGGCCGCGTGGCGGACATCCATCACTTCCTGCCGGGGTCAGGTCTGCACATCATCGGAGAATTCTTCCTGCCCATTCGCTTCCAGCTGATGGCGATCCGGGGGGCTTCGCTGTCGACGATCAGGAGCGTGCACAGCCACGTTCACGCCTTGGGCCAGTGCCGCAAGATCATCCGCCAGCTTGGCTTGACGGCGGTGACGGCCGGCGACACCGCCGGCGCGGCGCGCGAGATCGCCGAAGCCGGCGATCCCGCCCAGGCCGCGCTTGCGCCTGCGCTCGCGGCTGAAATTTACGACCTCGACATCCTGATGAGGGACGTGGAGGACGAAAAGCACAACACGACGCGTTTCATCGTCTTGTCACGGGAATCGAACTGGGCACCGGCGGGCGCCGGCCCCACGGTGACGACCTTCGTCTTTCGCGTCCGCAACGTTCCCGCCGCGCTTTACAAGGCGTTGGGCGGATTCGCCACGAACGGCGTCAACATGACCAAGATCGAAAGCTATATGGTGGGCGGCGAATTCTCCGCGACCATGTTCCTCGCCGACGTCGAAGGCCATCCCGAAGATCCAGCGCTGGCTCGCGCGCTCGAAGAGCTGGAGTTCTTCTCCAGAGAGGTCCGAATTCTGGGCGTCTATCCGGCGCATGCGTTTCGGATCGACTTGCCGTCCGACCGCTAGGGGGCGAGCGTCCGCCCCTCCAGCCAATCGCGCATCAGCAGATGCGCGATGGCGATGGGCTGCGGCGCGGTGAATCCCGAAGGATGGTCGCCCGCGAACATGGCGGCCAGCTCGGACCTGTCGAACCAGCGGCAATCTTCAAGCTCGGTCTTGTCTATGGTGACGGCTTCGGACGTCGCTTGCGCGATGCAGCCGATCATGAGCGAGGAGGGGAAAGGCCAGGGTTGCGAGGCATGATAGGCCACAGCGCCCACCTTGACGCCGGACTCCTCCAGAATTTCGCGCCGCACGGCGTTTTCGATCGTTTCCCCGGGTTCGAGAAAGCCCGCGAGCGCTGAATACATTCCCTTGGGAAAACGCGGCTGGCGACCGAGCAGGCATCGCTCGCCCGCTACGACGAGCATGATGACGACCGGATCGGTCCGCGGAAAATGAGCGGCGCCGCAGGACGCGCAGGCGCGCCGCCAACCCGCCGAGGCGATCCGCGAGCCCGCGCCGCAGACGCTGCAGAACCGGTGGCGCGCATGCCATCCGAGCAGGCTTTTCGCCTGCCCCAGCAGTCCGATCTCCTCCCGCGTCACGAGCCCGCCCAATGCGAGGCTCCTGACGTTCATGGCGACGCAATCGGGACGCCCCTTGAGAGGAAGGTGATCGAGGACGTCGCCCGGCGGGGGATCCTCGAGCGCGTCGGCGGGCAAGGCGAGGCCGAAGGTCGCGCCGGCGCCGCTCCGGCCAAGCAGGACCGTTTCTTCGGCTGGGCCCAAGCCTTCCCATAAATTCTTTGGAAAAAACGCCCGCAGGCCCGCGGAGGTCCGCCGCACGATCGCAAGGTCACGGCACAGGACCACCGCCGAGGAGGCGGAATCGGCGAACAAACGCTCGAACGCCGCCTCATCGTCGCGCGCCGAGGCCAGCCGATCCAGCCCGCTGTCCGAAAACCCCGTCAGCGCCGAACGTTCCGGAACCTGCATGCGAATCGCCCTTTCGCGGCTTGAAACAGGAAAATGGATGTACGCGACCAGGCCCTGGCGCGAAAGCGGCGCGCGCGGCCGCCAGCGCGCCCTTGCGCGGGAGCGCATCCGCTGCCAAATAGACGCCGGGAGGTTGGCGGTGGACGTTCCACTCGCCAACCGGGTCAGGTCCGGAAGGAAGCAGCCCTAACGAGATCGGGCGGGTCTCTGTCCAGCCTCCCACTTGCCGCCCGGGCGCAAGCTGCGGCTCCGCTGGCGCTTCATCGCTCCAGACATCGATGGATCATCGGAATGCAGGACGGACGCCCCGAGGAGACGCCGGTATCGGACGAGCAGGCGGGCCTCGGGCTCGACGCGCCGGCTGCCGCCCCCGATGCGCGCGCATACCGCGTTCTCGCCCGCAAATATCGCCCCGCGACGTTCGAGGACCTGATCGGGCAGGAAGCGATGGTGCGCACCTTGCGCAACGCATTCGCGCTCAATCGCGTGCATCAGGCCTATCTGCTCACCGGCGTGCGCGGCGTGGGCAAGACGACGACCGCGCGCATTCTCGCCCGCGCTTTCAATTACGAGGCGCCTGCGCGGGACGGTCAGCCCGCGATCAACCGCCCGACCGTCGACATGCCGTCGCTCGGCGTGCATTGCGCGTCGATCATCGAATCGCGCCATGTCGATGTGGTCGAGATGGACGCCGCGTCCAACACCGGCATCGACGACGTGCGCGAGATCATCGAAAGCGCCCGCTACAAGCCGGCTCTGGCGCGCTTTAAGGTGTTCATCATCGACGAAGTGCACATGCTGTCCAAGGCGGCCTTCAACGGCCTTCTCAAGACGCTGGAAGAGCCGCCGGAACATGTGAAATTCGTCTTCGCCACGACGGAGATCGACAAGGTTCCCGTCACGGTGCGCTCGCGGTGTCAGCGGTTTGACCTGCGACGGATCGAATCGGGCGTCATGGTCTCGCATCTGTCCGGCATCTGCGAGAAAGAAGCGGTGCGGATCAGCGATGCCGCGCTGTCGCTTGTGGCGCGCGCTGCGGAAGGATCCGTTCGCGACGCCTTGTCGCTCCTCGATCAGGCCATCGCCCACGGCCCCTCGTCGGCCTCGGACCTCATTTCCGAAGAATCCGTGCGCGACATGCTGGGCGTGGCCGACAATGCGCGCATCATCGATCTCTTCGAAAGCGTGATGAAGGGCGACATCGCCGCCGCGCTCAGCCAGCTCAAGGAACAATATGACCAGGGCGCGGATCCTGCGCTGATCATGCTGGATCTGGCGAGCTTCGTTCATTTCGTCACGCTTTTGAAATTGTCGCCCTGCATGACGGTCGACAAGGCGGTGACGGAAGAGGAGCTGAAGCGGGGAAGGCGCTGCGCGGAGACGTTGAGCGTGCAATCCCTGACGCGGGCCTGGCAGATCGTGACGAAGGGCTTGCCGGAGATCCGCGAAGCGCCGCGCCCCCTCGCCGCCGCCGACATGGTTCTGGTGCGCATCGCTTACGCCGCCGATCTGCCGACGCCGGAAGAAGCCCTGCGCAAATTGGCGCAAACGCCGACGGGGCCGTCCGCTGGCGCGCCGGCGCCGCAAGGCGGCGGTCGCGACCCATCGCCGAGCGCGGGTTCGGCGCGGTCCGCCGTCGTTCACGCCACGCAAACCGTCTTCGAGCCGCAGACGGCGCCAAGCTCCGCGCCGCGCGCGCAAATCGCGCGCTTCGAGGATCTCGTGACCTTGGCGCAAGCGCAGCGCGACATTCAGCTGCGCACGGCCTTGGAGCGGGACGTGCGGCTTGTGCGTTTTGAGCGCGGGTCGATTGAATTCTCCCTGGCGCCGGGCGCCTCGCCGCAGGTGGCCGCGCATCTCATGCGCCGCCTGCAGGAATGGACCGGCGAGCGCTGGATGGTGGCGATCTCGACGGCCGACGGCGCGCCCACGATCAGCGAGCGCCAGCAGGCGCGCCAGCGCGAGAAGGCGGTCGGCGTGCGCGCGGATCCGCTCGTGCAAAGCGTGCTCGAACGGTTTCCCGGAGCGGAGATCGTTTCGGTGCGTTCCACCGGAGACGATGCGGATGCGCTGTCTGACGTCGCGCCCCCTGTCGCCGGGGATGAGGTTGTCTATGCAGACCAGATATCGGACGAAGACTTCTGAGGACGCGCGATGAAAGACATTATGGGATTGATGAAGCAGGCGCAGGCCATGCAGGCGCGCATGCAGGAGCTGCAAGCCCAGCTCGAACAGGTCGAAGTTGAAGGACAGGCCGGCTCGGGCAGCGTGCGCGTCACCCTGACCGCCAAGGGCGTCATGCGCGGGATCGCCATCGAGCCCTCGCTTCTGACCGCCTCCGAAAAGGACATGCTCGAGGATCTCATCGTCACCGCCCATGAGGACGCGCGCCGCAAAGGCGAAGCCCTGGTGCAGGAGCGCATGCAGGCCGTGACGGCGGGCATTCCTCTTCCCCCCGGCATGAAACTGCCGTTCTGACGCGCGCCGATCGTTGGATTTCGACAATTGAACGGGTCAATCGCCGGCCCATGAGTGGACAATGGCCGAACGCGTCGCCGGACCCGAGATCGAACGTCTGATTCAATTGCTCGCCCGCCTTCCGGGCTTGGGGCCAAGGTCCGCGCGCCGCGCCGCGCTGCATTTGATCCGCAAGAAAGACGAATTGTTCGCGCCTCTCGCCGACGCCATGCAGGTCGCGCGCGAGCGCATCATCGTCTGTCGCGAATGCGGCAATGTGGACACGCTGGACCCCTGCACGATCTGTCGGGACGAGCGGCGCGATGCCTCGGTCCTCGTCGTGGTGGAGACCGTGGCGGACCTATGGGCGCTGGAGCGGGCCAACGCCATTCGCGCGCGGTTTCATGTGCTGGGCGGCGTGCTCTCGCCGCTCGACGGCGTCGGGCCGAAGGATCTGAACCTCGACCGTTTGGTGGCCCGCGTCGTCGAGGGCGGCGTGCAGGAGGTCATCCTCGCGGTCAATGCGACCGTCGACGGTCAGACCACGGCCCATTACATCACCGACTTGCTGTCCCATGCCGCGGTGAAGATCACCCGGCTCGCCCATGGCGTCCCGGTCGGCGGCGAGCTGGATTATCTGGACGAGGGCACGCTGTCCGCCGCGATGCGCCAGCGTACGACCTTTTAGGGAAACCCCCGCCGGGTCGATTTTGTTGTCCGCCGGGCCTTGGGGCTTCTTCGAAGCGACCGGTCGAGCTATAGAAATGAACTCCGATTCGCCCTATTATCGCTCTTGCGGAATCTAGTGCGGCGCACAATCGATCTTGCTGCAGTGCAAAAAATGCGGCATGATGCCCGGAATAAGATCAGCTCTCAGGATGGCTCCCATGATGCGCGCCGAGAAAAAGCGCCCGGTCGACCCCAAGACCCTCCCCCCGATCCGCATCAAGAAATGCCCCCCGACCATCGAGGAGGCTGTGATCGCCGCTCAAGGTCTGGCGGATGATGTGGAAGGGCAGGTCGAAATCGCAGCCGGTTTCATGGGCGTCGCCCCCGATGAGGTGCGCCCTGCGGTGCTGAAGGCCTTCCAGGAAGCCCAAACCACGGAAAAGCGCGTCATCGCCGACCGGAAGGTCGCCGAGCGGAGCGTGATCGTGGAACGCGCGCGTACGCGCAAGCCGTTGCTCGGCGCCGATTTCACCCGTCCCGCCGTCGTCGTCGAGCGCACGCGTCCGCGCGTCCAGCTTGCGCCGCGCGTGCGCACCTTCGATCTGACCCGCCGCCCGGCGGGCGCCGGCAATTGATCCTCCGCGTCATTGTTGATACTGCGAGCCCGCCTGTTTAGTTCAGGCGGGTTTTTCGGATCTGCTCATGGCTCTGCTTCCCATCGTGACGTTGCCCGACCAACGGCTGCGCGACCCTTCGGCGGCCGTCGGCCACGTGGATTCATCCATACGCACGCTGATGGATGACATGCTGGCCACAATGTACGACGCGCCCGGCATCGGGCTCGCCGCGATTCAGGTCGGAATCGCCAAGCGGGTCGTCGTCATGGACGTCGGCAAGAAGCGCGGGGAAGAGGAAGAAGAGGTCAAGGATCCCGTCTTTCTCGTCAATCCCGAAATAATCCGCGCCTCCGAGGAAACGTCCGTCTACGAAGAGGGCTGCCTCTCGATTCCCGATTTCTACGCCGAGGTGGAGCGGCCCGCTCGCGTCCTTGTCCGTTATCTCGATCGCATGGGCGTCCGGCGGGAGCTTGAGGCGGACGGCCTGCTCGCCACTTGCATCCAGCATGAGATCGATCATCTTAACGGCGTGCTCTTCATCGACCATATTTCGCGGCTGAAGCGTGAACGGGTCATCAAGCGCTTCATCAAGGAAAGACGGCGCGAGGCCTGACGCGCGCGCTTCCCCGTCGGGAGATTCCATGCCGCTGCGCGTCGTCTTCATGGGCACGCCCCAATATTCGGTTCCCGTTCTGCAACGCATCGTCGACGATGGCCATGAGGTCGTCGCCGTCTATACGCGCGCCCCGCAGCCTGCGGGCCGTCGGGGCCTGTCGCTCACCAATTCACCCGTTCACGCCCTCGCCGAAGAACTTGGGCTGCCTGTCCGCCATCCCAAATCGCTTCGCAACGAGGCTGAAGCCGAATCGATGCGCACATGTGGGGCCGACGTCGCCGTGGTGGTCGCATATGGCTTGATCCTGCCGCGCGCCATTCTCGACGCGCCGCGTCTGGGCTGCCTCAATCTCCACGCGTCGCTGCTGCCCCGCTGGCGCGGCGCCGCGCCGATTCAACGCGCGATCATGGCGGGAGATCAGGAGACCGGCGTCATGCTCATGGGCATGGAGGAAGGTCTGGATACGGGTCCCGTCGCGCTTGTCGCGCGCACGCCCATCGAGCCCGATCTTTGCGCCGGTGACTTGCATGATCGCCTATCGGCCATGAGCGCGGACCTCGCCAGCGAGGGCCTCCGGCTCCTTGCGGAAAACCGGCTTTCCTTCACGCCGCAATCGGCCGACGGCGTGCTCTATGCGCAGAAGATCGACAAGGCCGAGGCGCGCATAGACTGGTCGCTGGACGCCGCCGACCTGCACAATCGCATCCGCGGCCTGTCGCCCTTTCCCGGCGCATGGTGCGAGATCGACCTCGGCAAAGGGCTTGAGCGCGTGAAGATCCTGCGCACGACGCGCGAAGGCGCGAGCGGCGCCGGCGCGCCCGGCGCAATTCTTGACGATCGCCTCACGGTGGCGGCGGGACGCGGCGCCTTGCGCATTCTGGAATTGCAGCGCGCCGGCAAAACGCCCGTCGGACCCGACGATTTCCTGCGCGGATCGCCGGAGCCCTTGCGGCGGTTTCAATGAAAAAGCCCGCCGCACGCGCGACGGGCTTCAAACGAGGGCAAGAAGCGCTCAGGAGAGCTTGATGGTGATCGCGTCGAACAGCTCTTCGGGCGCATAGAGCTTCTTCACGATCTTTTGTTCGTAAGCATAGCGCGTGATCAAGGCCAGCGACTTGTAGCAGGCCTCGAATCCGAACGGCAATTGGTCGATCTCTCCCGCTTTCGGAAGACCGGCGCGGGTCTTGCTCTCCTTGAGCACGCGGAACATCTCCCGCACGACGTCCGGACGCTCTCTGGGCAGATCGCGATGGACGGCGAACATGTGGTTGATATGTCCGCATCCGTATTTCTCGCCCCAACGCCGACCGGCCTCGTCGGGATTCTCCACGACCGTGCGCATGTCGGGATGCGCGAGCAGGTCTGCGGCCGGGATCACCGCGTCAGCCTCGCCGGCCAGAGCGATATCGTTCAGCGACGGGCCGTTCTTGGGCGCGCGCTCCACCAGTTCCGCGGGGTCCGTATATTCCGCCAGATGCGGATCGTCCCAGCAGAGCCATTTCAGCTTGCTGAGATCCACGCCATATTCGTCCTGCAACACGCCGCGCACCCATACGCCGGTGGTCTGCGTGTAGGAGCGCACGGCCACCCGCTTTCCCTCCAGCGTCTTGGGGTCCATCGGGGACCGCTCCTTGCGACAAACGAAGAATTGGTGCTGGAACCGTCCGACCATGGTGGCGGGCAGAAGAACCAGCGGTTTGCCGAAGTCGAGCGCTTGCATATAGGTGACGACGGCGAGTTCGCCGGCGTCGAAGGCGCCTTCGCGCACCATGGGCTTGAAACCCTGGTTCGCGGTCGCCGGTCCGCAGAAGTCGAATTGAACGAGGTCTGAAGAGACCTCGCCCGATTTCGCGGCTTTCGCCAAAGCCGAGTCGGCGAGATTGGTGCGCAGACGCACCGGACCTGTCGCAGGAAACGTCGGCATTGGCGGTTCCCTTACTTGCGGCCGACCAGCTCGAGGCCGGTTTCGAGCGCCTTATAGGTGCGTTCCGGCGCCGGCATGATGAAGCGGTAGCCCTCTTCCACGACACGCGCGATATTCTTGCTGTCGACATGGGGATGTCCGACCGCGACATTGAACTCTTTCGCGATCTCGCGGATCTGCCGCATGTGGTCGAGCACGACCGGGTGCTCGTATTGCCGCGGATATCCCAGCTCCTGGCTCAGGTCGCCTTCGCCGATCAGCAGGGCGCCGATGCCGGGCACTTCCTTCAGCATGTCGCGCAGATTCTGGATGCCTTCGAGATCCTCGATCATCAGGATCACGAGGATCTCGCCATGGGGCGCGAGCGGCCACACGTCCGCGCGATCGTAATATTCCTGCTGGGTCAGACCCCAGTAACGCACCGCCGAGGTCGGTCCGTCGCCGCGCTGGCCGAAGGGCTCATAGAGCGGCTTGTCCTTCATGCGCGGATAGCGGCAGGAGGACACGGCGTTGTAGGCCTGCGCCACCGTGCTGACATGGGGCCACACGATGCCATAGGCGCCCAGGTCCAGAGCCTGTTTCGCGAAATGCTGGTTCATCTCCGCCCCATTGGGGGGGATGCGCACGATCGGCGCCACGGCCGGGGCGATCGAGCCCGAACGCGCGATCTGGCCGCGGTTCATCAGATATTGCAGCGCGTCACGAACGTTCGACCCGTTCCACACATTGTGTTCGGTCTCGAAGACGACGCCGTCGTATTTAGATCCGTGCAGGGCGATGGCCGCGTCAGCGGTCGCGGGCGAAAAGGTCGCGAAAGCAGGCTTGCCGGATTCGAGGGCGCGAATGACGCCGTTCAGGCGAGGGATGCTCATGGTCACACCATTGGAAAAGGAGGTTGGACGAAAGGCGGCGCGAAGGCCGCCTCCGAGGCGTCTTGACCCGCAGGGCTCAGATCAGGCCGCGCTTCTTCAAGAGGCCGTCGAGCCGGCCATAGACCTTGCGCGCGTTGAGCTCGAAGATCTTCTTCTTGTCTTCCGCGCTCACGTTCAGCTTGTCGATGTAGCGCTTCGTGTCGTCATATTCGAAGCCGGTCTCGGGATCGATTCCCTGCACCGCGCCGATCATTTCCGAAGCGAACAGGATATTGTCGACGGGAATGACATTGGCGAGCAGATCGATGCCCGGCTGGTGATAGACGCAAGTGTCGAAATAGACGTTCTTGAGAAGATGCTCGGTCAGAAGCGGCTTCTTGAGCATCTGCGCGAGACCGCGGTAACGGCCCCAATGGAAGGGAACGGCGCCGCCGCCATGCGGGATGATGAACTTCAGCGTCGGGAAATCCTTGAACAGATTGCCCTGGATCAGCTGCATGAAGGCGGTCGTGTCGCCGTTGATGTAATGCGCGCCCGTCGCGTGGAAGCAGGGGTTGCAGGAGCT
>CAIXDD010000327.1 GCA_903918155.1 uncultured Hyphomicrobiales bacterium | reverse complement strand
TGACGACCGCTACGCTTTTTCCGAAGAATGGCTGTCGATCGTCAAGCGCATCTGGTCCGAACATGAGCCCTTCGATCACGAAGGCCGCTTCTACAAACTCAAAGACGTGCTGAGCAAGCCGAAGCCCTATTGGGGAACCAGACCCGTTCTCGTCAGCGCAGGCAATTCGCCGCGAGGCATGCAATTCGCGTCAGCAAATGCGGATTGCCTGTTCACCACGATTCCCAGCGTCGAGGCCCTTCCTGACAAGATCGCCAGCTTCCGCGCCGCGGCGCCGCCGGGACAATTGCGCAATATTTTCGCGAGCTGTCATCTCATGGTGCGCCCCACGCGAAAGGAAGCGGAGGATTATCACCACTATATCGTTCATGAACAGGGCGATTGGGAGGCGGCGGACTATGCTCTGGCTTTGCGCGGCGCGCGGCTCGCGCCCCATCTTACGGGCGATCTGGACAAGATGAAGACGCGCCTCATCAGCGGCGCAGGCTATCCTGTGATCGGCAGTTATGACGACGCGGTTTCGATCTTTCAGCGGCTGAGCAAGGCCGGACTTAATGGGCTGGCCTGCGGCATGATCAATTACATAGATGACTTCCGGCATATTCAGGAATTGCTGCCGCGGATGCGGCGGGCGGGCCTGCGCGTCTGAGCGATTGGCGCCGCCGGCCTTTGCCCAAAGCGATGCGTCCTAGTCCTTGCGCCAGACGAGGCGAACATCGACTGCGGCGACGCCCTCGCCGCTGTGGCGAACGATCAACGGATTGATCTCCAGATCGTCGATCAAATGACGATGATTGAGGAACAGGTCCCCGACTCCCACAACCGCCTTCACGAAAGCCTCTCTATCGGCCGCCGGCGCGCCACGGAAGCCATCCAGAAGTTTCGACGCCTTGATCTCCTCCAACATGGCGCAGACGTCGGCGTCGCTCACAGGGAGCAGACGCATGGCCAAATCCTTGAGCAGTTCCACCATAATCCCGCCGGCGCCGATCACGATCAAGGGGCCGTAGATTGGATCGACGCGACAGCCCACGATCATTTCCACGCCGGAAATCATTTCTTGCACGAGATAGCCAGTGATTGCGGCTTTCTTGCTCGCTTTGTGAATCCGTTTCTCAAGCGTGGCGACTCCCGCCTCCACTTCAGCAGCGCTTTTCAGGCCAAGCAAGACGCCGCCGACTTCCGTCTTGTGCGAAAAGGCGGGCGCGACGACTTTCAAGGCGACGGGGAAGCCGATTTTCTTCGCGGCTTTCGCGGCCTCCTTGGCTGTCTTCGCGAGTATGGCCTTCGGCAGGGTCACGGCGTGCTTCTCGAGAAGCGCGTCGATCGTTGCGCCTTCGAGGCTTGCGCGCCTGCCTTTGGGTTCCGCAGGAAATTTAATTTTCCGGCCGGCGCGCTCGCCATAGAAAGCGAGCGCATTCAAGGCGCGGACCGTCTCGGGAAGCCCCTGCAGGAAGGGTATGCCGAGAGCGTCCTGGATCTTCAATGTCTCAGGCTTGATCGGATAGCGCATGCGCTCAAAAGCGATCAGAGGTTTCTTCGCCTTCTCAGCCACCTTGCGCAACGGCTCCGTGTCCTCAAGCGTCATGCGGCCGAGGCGCGAAGTGAAGGCGACCATGTCCACATGAGGCTCAGCGAGAATCGCGTCGCAGAAATCGGCCTGGATTGCGAATGTCTGGGGAATGCCGCAATCGAGCGGATTTTTGATGCTGATCTCTTCCGGAATGAAGGGTCGAATGCGCTTTTTCGTCTTGGCGCTGAATTCGGGAAAGACCGCGCCGGCCTCATCGCCATAGTCATAGAGAAGATCGACGCTGCCGCCTGAAGTCGTCACAAATCCGATCCGCCGTCCCTTGGGACGCCGCGGTTGCTGAAAGGCCAGAAGCGTCTCCGTCATGTCATCGAGGCTTGGGCAAATCACTATGCCATAGCGTTCGCATAGAGCCGCGAAAGCCGTCCAGTCGCCGCCGATGGCGCCGGTGTGAGATTGCGCAGCCTCCTGAGACTTCAGGCTTCGCCCTGTCTTGATGCAGACGATAGGCTTGCCGGCGGCAAGCGCACGCGACGCCGCCTCCTTGAACGCATCAACGCGCCGCAAGCCTTCAATGAACAGCGCGATCACCCGCGTCTCGGGATCGTCGACGAGGAAGTTGACATAATCCGCGAGATCCACGCCAAGCTCATTGCCGCTGGATGCGGCATAGGAGAAGCGCACGCCGCGCGCCCCGCAGGTCTCCACGAACATTTGCAACGTTCCGCCCGACTGGAAGATGGCGCCAACGGGACCTGGGCCGAACTTCGGCATATTGGCGTTGGGATAAAGGAACAGCTTTTCGCGCCATGACATGGCGCCCATGCAATTGGGTCCGCCAAGGACGACGCCAGCGCCTTGACACATTTCAAGAAGCTTGCGGGCTCTCTCGTGCGATTGCGGGTAAGGGCCGTCGCCCATATTCGCGGCGTAGACGGTCGCTGACCGCACCCCTGCGCTGATCGCCCGTTCCATGGCGCCCAGAACGGCCGGCGCCGGCACGATGACGACCGCATGATCGACCTTGCCCGCAAGCGCGGCGACGTCACGATGACATTGAACGCCCCAGACCTCGTCATAATTGGGATTAACGGGATAGACGCCGCCTTCGAAGCCGTTCTCAACGAGGTTTTGATAAATAATTCTGGGCCAGCGACCGCGCTCCGACGCGCCTATGATCGCGACGGATTTCGCCCGAAGCAGAGCATCGATTTTCTTGAACAAGAGAATCCCCCGTGCAGATTTGAAGCGGTCGCCTCGCTTTTGGGATCAAGCCGACGCCGCTTGCGACGCCAAGGCCTTTTTCGTCATCACCCATGGGCCTTGAGCACATGCCGAGCGATGACGTTTCGCATGACCTCGCTCGCGCCTTCCGTGATGCGGTAGCTGCGCTGCTGGCGCCACATACGCTCAATCGGCATGTCCTTCGTCAGGCCCATGCCGCCATGGATCTGCATACATTCGTCAATCGCGCGAAACGCCATCTCATCGCAATAATATTTGCAATGATAGGCTTCCACGCGGGCGTCCACGCCATTGTCGATCAGTGAGGCGGCGCGCCAGACGAGCATACGGCCGACTTCCAGCTCCATATACATATCCGCCAGTTTCCACTGGATGCCTTGCCGTTCCGCAAGCGGCTTGCCGAAGGTCACGCGCTGCTTGGCGTAGGAACAGGCCATGTCGAGGGCGCGCTCTGCGACACCGATCGCGCGAGCCCCATGTTTGACGCGGCCCGCGCCAAGCCATTTCTGCGCGAGGGCGAAGCCCTGTCCTTCTTCGCCGACTCTATGGGTCGCGGGGATGCGCACATTGTCGAGAATGATCTCCCACGGGCGATCGCCCATCATCGTATCATATTGCGCGCCGAGCTTTACGCCCGGCGTGTTCATATCGACAAGAAAGCAGGAGATGCCGCCACGCGAACCGCGCGTGCGATCAGTCGCCGCCATCAATTGCATGAAGTGCGCTTTTCCCGCGCCCGAAATGTAGCGTTTAACGCCGTTGATCACATAATGATCGCCGTCGCGCTCCGCGGTCGTTCGCATGCTGCCGGGATCGGATCCCGCATCTGGTTCGGTCTGGGCGAAACAGGCTTTCTTTTCTCCGCGCAGCACAGGCAAAAGATATTTTTCCCGCAATTTGCCTTCCAGCGAAAACAGGATCGAGCGCACCGTCGGCCCGGTGATCGAATCGCCGCGCGCGGGTATGGCTACCGTGCGCCCGAGCTCGGACCAGACGACCGTCTTCGCGAGAAGATCAAGGCCCGGGCCGCCGAACTCCTCCGGCACGTCCATCATCCAGAGCCCGAGTTTGCGCATGCCGTCCTGAAACGTCTTCTGATAGCCCGGCTTGAACTCTTCGCCTTCGAGGCTTTGCATCTCGACGGGGATCATCTCGGTGTCGACATATCGGCGCAGGTTTGTCTGCAACATGCGCAATTCTTCAGGCAAAATGAACGACACCATATGCTTCCTCCTTCACCCGCAATCATGGGAATGAGCAACAGGCGAAATTTCCCAAGCGGTCAGCGCCCGCGATGAGCGGCGCGATTAACGGTCAGGGGTCCGTGGGCGGGACCCCTGACGCGCTCGATTTAGGAACGAGAGAAATTGCCGAGTCCCGGCTTGAAGCTCTTCTCGTCGAGGAATTGCTTCATCGCCTTCTCGCGACCCTTTTCCGGGTCGACATGTTTCAACGCATCGCTTTTGCAATTCAGATAATCGAGCGCCTGATCCTTGCTCATATTGCGCACGCTGCGCAGAGCTTCCTTGGTGTAGCGCACGGCTGCGGGACTTTTCTCCGCAAGGCTGTTGGCGAGTTTCAGGGTCTCCGCGCGTAAATTGGCGAGAGGGTAGGATTTGTTCACGAATTTCATCGCCGCCGCTTCCGCGCCAGAGAATTGTTCGCCGGTGACGGAATAATAAATCGCGTCGCGATAGTTCATGACCTGGGTCACGGCCCATGCGACGAGGCCGCCGGGGATGATGCCCCAATTCACTTCAGACAGACCAAAGGTCGCGTCGTCAGCTGCGATTGCGAAGTCACAGGCGATGACGGGAGTGAATCCTCCGCCGAAGCAATAACCGTGGACCATGGCGATGGTGGGCTTGGGGAACATGGACAGCTTGTTCCAGCGCCATTCGTGAGCGGCGGCGCGTGCGCGCACCCGCGCTTTCGGATCGTCCTCCGTGCCGCGGAAGTAGAGCTTCAGATCCTGGCCGGCGCAGAAATTGCCGCCTGCGCCCGTGACGACGACGACGCGCGTCTGTTCGTCCATTTGCGCCCAGTCGAGCGCATCGCACATGTCCAGGTGCAGCTGTGGGCTCATGGCGTTGCGTTTTTCGGGACGGTTGAGAACCACGAAGGTCACAGGCCCCTCGCGTTCAATTTTCACGCAGTCGAAGGTTGGCGTTTCGGCAGACATGTTTCCTCCTGTTTCGTTCGATTGATCGAGAATTTCCGGCTATTCCGCCGCAACGGCGATGCATTTGTCTGGATTAAGCCACATATGGATGCGTCGCCCGGGCGCCGCGTTCATGGAAGGATGGCCGCGGGCGAGGATTTCTTGCTCTCCCAGACGAAGCTTCAGGTCCATATGTTCTCCAAGAAATACGACTTGTTCGATCATCGCCTCGGTCGAGTTGACCGACTCGGCGGGGCGCTCGGCATCCGAGAGGTGGACGTCCTCCGGCCGGATGGAGACCGAGATGCTGGAGCCCAGCGGCAGCGGTCGTTCGCTGCGCACCTTCAAGACGCCGATGCGTGTGTCGACGCTCCAGAACGTCTCGCCCGCGCCGCCTCCGATGACCTTGCCGTCCAGAAAATTTGTCGTGCCGATGAAGTCGGCGACAAATTTCGTGAGCGGTCGTTCATAGATCTCGCGGGGGCGCGCCAGCTGGACGATGCGACCTTCGTTCATAACCGCGATTTCGTCAGACAGCGCGAGAGCCTCGCTTTGGTCGTGGGTCACGTAAATCGTCGTGATCTTGAACTCGCTCTGCATTCGCTTGAGTTCGAAGCGCATCTTCTCGCGCAGTTTCGCGTCGAGATTTGAGAGCGGCTCGTCGAGCAGGAGGAGCTTCGGCTCCATCACGAGAGCGCGGGCCAGCGCGAGCCTCTGCTGCTGACCGCCGGAAAGTTTCGTCGCTTCGCGTTCGGCCAGATGATCGAGCGCGACGGCGGCCAGAACACGCATCACGCGCGCGCGGATCTCTTCCTTTGGAAGCCGCCCTTCTGCGACCTCCAGAGGAAAAGATACGTTCTGAAAGACATTCATATGAGGCCAGATGGCGTAAGATTGAAACACCATGCCGAAACGCCGCTTGTTGGGCGGCAGGAAGACGCGCTGACGAGAGGAAAAGACCGTGAGCCCGTCCACGACGATCTCACCGCTCACAGGGCGCTCCAGGCCCGCGATGGAGCGCAGGGTCGTCGTCTTGCCGCATCCGGAAGGCCCGAGAAGCGTGAAGAACTTTCCATCCGCCACGTCGAAGGTCACGTCCTGAGCGGCTTTGACCGCCGCTCCATTTTGTCCAGCATATTCCGTGCAGAGCGCCGCGACAGTCAACATGGCCTACTCGCCGCTTGCGTCGCGCAAGCAGCGAATCGGCGCTGTCGCGAACAGGCGATGGGAAACATAAGGAAGCTTCATCATGCGTCTCGGCCCTTGTCCCTGCGCGAGGGATAGGCCGCCTCCCGTGATTTGTTTTTTAAGACGTCAATTTGTGCACAAGCAGCCCATTCGCGCAAGGCTTGCGCGCGTGCCGCCGATGACCTGCGCACGCGCGCCCCTTGCCTTGGGGGCCGCATTTGGCGATGCTTTGCGCCAGCCGGGCCGCTGAGTCTGGAACGCGAGGAAACATCTTGGACTGCGCTAAAGCCCGGGCCGGAGTGGGCGCGCTGGTCGCGCCGAACAATATTGTGCTTGTCGGGGCCAGCGACAGGCCCGGCGGTTGGGCCGCGCGCGTGTGGCGCAATCTTCATCGCTATGGTTTTCCGCGGCCTGTCTTTGCTTTGAACCCCGGCCGGTCGGAAATATGGGGCGGGCCCTGCTATCACGATTTCGCCGCCCTCCCCGAAACGCCCGATCACTTGGTCATCCTCGCGCCCGCGCCCCATGTGCCGGATCTTCTGCGCAATGGCGCCGCCGCGGGAGCGCGCAGCGCCACTATTTTCTCGGCCGGTTTCGAAGAGGGGCCGGATGCGCCTTTTCCTGAACTTGGTGAAGATCTGCGCGCCGCGCTGCGCGAAACAGGCCTCAGCGTCTCAGGTCCCAATTGTCTGGGGAACTTTTCCGCGCCTGCTCAGCTCGTGACGCTGACGGAGGATCGCCCGCTTTCGCTCGCCGGAGGCCCTTTGGCGCTGGTGGGCCAGAGCGGCGGCGTGATGATCTTTCTCAATCAATCCCTCGAGGAGCGCGGCCTTCTCGCGGATTATCTCATCACAAGCGGAAATGAGCTTGGTCTCACGATCGCCGATTACATCGCGTTTTTCGCCCATGAGCCGCAGATCAAGGTCATCATCGTCTATATCGAAGCGCTGAAGGATCATGACGCGTTCCGCACAGCGTGTCTTGCGGCGCAGGCTGCGGGAAAATCCATCATCGTTCTAAAACTGGGAAGCTCAGAGGCGGGCCGCTCCGCCGCCATGGCGCATACGGGCGCGCTTGCCGGGGCGCTTGAGGCGTTCGATTCGCTCGCCGCCGATTGCGGCGCCATCCGCGCGGACACGCTCGATGACGCCGTGGAGCTGGCGGAATATCTCGTTCACGCACGGCCGCCGCGGGGACCGGGGATCGGCGCCATCACGCTTTCGGGCGCCTTTCGCGGCCTTTTGCTTGATGCAGGCGCCAGGTGCGGCCTGTCCTTTCCTCAGCTGGACATGGACACGACGGCGAGTTTGGGGCGCGCTTTGGGTGTGGGCTCCCATGTGAGCAATCCCGTAGATGGGGGCTTCAGCATCCTCACCAGCGAGGCCGCCTATCGCGCCTGTCTTGAAGCCATGAACGCCGACCCC
>CAIXDD010000326.1 GCA_903918155.1 uncultured Hyphomicrobiales bacterium | reverse complement strand
TTCCATCGGGCAGCGAACACCCGGCGGGATGTAAACGAACGAACCGTCCGAATAAACCGCGCTGTTGAGTGTGGCGAAGTAATTGTCCGTCACCGGCACCACGGTGCCCATGTACTTGCGCACCAGTTCGGGGTGCGACTGCACGGCTTCAGAAATCGGGCAGAAGATCACGCCCGCCTTGGCGAGTTCGGCCTTGAAGGTCGTCGCTACCGAGACCGAATCGAACACAGCGTCTACGGCGACGCGAGTGCTGGCGCCCTGCACACCGGCCAGAATCTCGCGCTCGCGCAGCGGGATGCCGAGCTTCTCATAGGTCCGGAGAAGTTCAGGGTCCACTTCGTCGAGCGATTTCGGCCCCTCCGCCGATTTCGGCGCGGAGTAATAATAGAGGTCCTGATAATCGATCGGCGGATGTTCCACCCGCGCCCAGGTGGGGCCGCGCATGGTGAGCCAGCGACGATAGGCGTCGAGCCGCCATTGCGTCATCCAGTCGGGCTCGTTCTTCTTCGCCGAGATGAAGCGGACGATATCCTCGTTCAGGCCCTTGGGGGCCTTATCGGACTCGATCTGCGTGACGAAGCCGTATTTATAGGCGTCGACATCAACGGATTTGACCGTTTCCACGGTCTCATGCACTGCCGGCATAACCTCTTCCCCCTTGGCGGCTTCAAGGACCGCTGGTTGGACTGTGAACCTTATACGCGCCGGTCGCCCGGCCTGATCACTTCATTCCCCGACGGCTTACGCCGCCGCTCGTCCGCTTCGTCTTCCGATACGGCCCGCCGCGCGGACGAAGGCGTCCGCGAAGGCGTCCAGATCCTGCGCGCGCGTGTCGCGCCCGAGGCTCACGCGGATCGCGCCCTGCGCCAGCTCCAGCGGCGCCCCCATGGCGGCCAGAACATGCGAGGGCCTCACCTTGCCCGACGAACAGGCCGCCCCAGAGGACAATGCGAAGCCTTCAAGATCAAGAGCGATCAGGAGAGTCGCCGCTGGCGCTTCAGATAGCGCGAAAGCGCTGGTGTTCGATAGCCTTGGCGCGCCTTGCGCGAAAATCGTGAGGTCGGGCAGGGCCGCCTGGAGCCTGGCCTCAAGGCCGTCGCGCAGCGCGGCCAGCCTGTCTATATCGCCAAGGCCCTGTTCAAGCACCGCTTTCGCGGCTGCGCCAAAGCCGGCGGCGCCGATCGTGTTCTCTGTCCCGGCGCGAAGTCCGCGCTCTTGTCCGCCGCCCCGGATCTGCATGGTCTCGATATTGGTCGCGGCCTCGGCCAGCACAAGGGCGCCGATCCCCTTCGGGCCGCCGATCTTGTGGCTGGAGATCGCGAGGGCGTCGACGGGCAGGGCGTCGAAACCGGAAGGGATGCGGCCGACGGCCTGCACGGCGTCGCAGACCACGAGCCCGCCGCGCGCGCGCAGGAGGGCTGCGGCCTGCGCCACGGGCTGCAGGGCGCCGGTCTCGTTATTGGCGGCCTGCAAGGCGAGCATGGGCCGCGCCGCGCCCACATCGGCGAGCAAGGCTTCGAGCGCGGCGAGATCGAGCCGGCCCTGCGCGTCCAGCGGGGCGATGCGCACGCGATCGGCGGGGAAACGGTGGCCCTCCAGCGCGCAGGCGTGTTCGCCGGCGGAGAGGATCAGCGCGTCGGGCGGGCGCCGGTCCGCCGGCAGGAAGCCCGGCGTGAGCGCGAGATTCATCGCCTCGGTGCCGCCGGAGGTGAAGATCACCCGCGCGGGATCGGCGCCGGCGAGGGCGGCCACCTGCGCGCGCGCGCGCTCCACCAGAGCGCGGGCGGCGCGGCCTTCCTGATGGATGGAGGAGGGATTGCCGGGCGCGTCCATGGCGTCGAGCATGGCTTGACGCGCCGCGGGCAGAAGCGGCGACGTGGCGTTCCAGTCGAGATAGACGCGGGGACGCGCCATCATGGCTCCTCGAAAACGCGCATTCGAAACGCTCTTGCGAAACGCTCTTGCGGATTGGCCTTGCGAAAATGCTTGCAAATCGCACCGGCCCGCGTGCTAGAAGCCGCTTTCCGCAGGGCGGCGGCCGGTCCGGGGACATTCGCCGTTCGGTTCGCGCAAGTCAAGGAATCCGCGGCCCGTGAAACCAGCCTGTCGCGAGGCGGTTTCAAAAGGTTCGCGGGCTTGGTTCGCGGGCTTGGCGCGTTCAGGGGTTTCGCGCGTCCGCGCGCATTTTCACGAAGGCCTCGCCGCGTCGCGCGGGCGGGCCGGCCCCGCGGGGCGCATGGGAGACACGATGCCTGAAGTCATCTTCACCGGTCCGGCGGGACGCCTGGAAGGGCGTTTCCATCCCTCCAAGCAGCGCAATGCCGCGATCGCGGTCATCCTGCACCCGCACCCGCAATTCGGCGGGACGATGAACAATCAGATCGTCTACCAGATGTATTACGCCTTCGCCGAGCGCGGCTTCTCGGTGTTGCGCTTCAACTTCCGGGGCGTGGGCCGCAGTCAGGGCGCGTTCGATCACGGATCGGGCGAATTGTCGGACGCGGCCGCCGCGCTCGACTGGGTGCAGTCGATCAATCCCGAAGCGCGCGCCTGCTGGATCGCCGGCGTCTCCTTCGGCTCCTGGATCGGCATGCAATTGCTGATGCGCCGGCCGGAGATCGAGGGCTTCATCTCGGTCGCCCCGCCCGCCAATCGCTTCGATTTCTCCTTCCTCGCGCCGTGCCCCTCCTCGGGCCTGTTCGTCCATGGCGATCAGGATCGCGTGGCGCCGCTCAAGGAGGTCATGGGCCTCATCGAGAAGCTCAAGACCCAGAAGGGCATCGTCATCGAACATGCGGTGGTGAAGGGCGCCAATCACTTCTTCGAGGATTGCGTCGAAGACCTCATCGGCGAAGTCGGCGCCTATCTCGACAGGCGGCTCGACAATCCCGTGAAGCGGCCCACGCCCACGCGCGCGCTGAAAGGCCCCGCCGCCGAGGCGTGAGGCGGTCGCGCTCCCGCGTCGTCACGGATGCGAGATCACGCCGCCGGTCATGGGCGCGGGCGCGCCCGTGGTCGTGGGAAAGGTGAGCGGCAGGCCGCGCATGGCGCGCACGGCCAGATAAGCGAAAGCCTGCGCCTCCATGGCCGCGGCGTTCCAGCCGATCTCGTCGGCGGTGGAGAGCGGCAGGCCCAGCGCTGCTTCGAGCATGTTCATCAAGGTCGGATTATGCGCCCCGCCGCCGCACACGATGACGCGGCGCGGAGGGCGCGGCAGCAGCGCGAAGCCGCGCGCGATGGAGCGCGCGGTGAAGGCGGTGAGGGTGGCGGCTGCGTCCTCCGTGGACAGGCCCGCCACCGGCGCGCGCGAGAAGGCGTTGCGGTCCAGCGATTTCGGCGCAGGCGCCGCGAAATAGGGATGCGCGAGCAGGGTTGCGAGCGCGGCCTCGTCCACCCGGCCCGCAGCGCCCGCCATGCCGTCCACGTCGCAGGCGATCTGCGTGCGCTCGAGCATCAGGTCGTCGAGCAGCGCATTGCCGGGGCCGGTGTCGAAGGCGATCGGGTCTTCGCCTTCCGCCACATAGGTGAGATTGCCGACGCCGCCGACGTTCACCGCCGCCAGCGGCGTCTCCAGCCCGGCGTCGAGCGCCAGCGCGCGGTGCCAGACGGGCACGAGCGGCGCGCCCTGTCCGCCGGCGGCCGCGTCGGCCGCGCGCATGTCCCACGCCACGGCCAGCCCCAGCGCGCGCGCCAGCGCCGCCCCGT
>CAIXDD010000325.1 GCA_903918155.1 uncultured Hyphomicrobiales bacterium | reverse complement strand
TCTGGGCCATGGCCGGCCCAGCCGCCCCATTGACAATGGCGGCGATCAGCGCGGGAAGAAGAAGGGCCGGACGAAAGGGCATGAACACTCTTTAAACGCGACACAAGTGGAACAACGGGACGCTTCATAGCACGCGGCGCCTGCAAACGCCCTTAAGCCTAATCAATTGTTGAGCATATCTCCAGATTCTTAAGGAATTGGCTGCACAGCTTTTGGCGCCTCAAAGCCCTGACGCGCCTTGCAGCGCCAAAAACGCCTTCTTATATGGAGGTCAGCCTTGCGGTTCGCCGCGGCGATCACAATCTCGGTAAGCAACGGGGACCGGGCGAGACGGCTGCGCTCCGCGCGCTTGCCTCGCTCATGAATGGACCGCTTCGGGGTTCTTAAGGTTCTGCGTAGAAAAGGAAAGAAAATGGCAAAGGTCATCGGCATCGACTTGGGGACCACCAACAGCTGCGTGGCTGTGATGGAAGGCTCGACCCCCAAGGTCATCGAAAATTCGGAAGGTGCGCGCACGACGCCCTCCATCGTCGCCTTCACCGATGAAGGCGAGCGCCTTGTCGGCCAGCCCGCCAAGCGTCAGGCTGTCACCAATCCCGAGCGCACCTTCTTCGCTATCAAGCGCCTCATCGGCCGCCCGTTCGCCGATCCGATGACCCAGAAAGACATGGGTCTTGTCCCCTACAAGATCGTCAAGGCCGGCAACGGCGACGCCTGGGTCAAGTCCGACAACCAGGAATACTCGCCCTCGCAGATTTCCGCCTTCACCTTGCAGAAGATGAAGGAAACCGCCGAGGCCTACCTGGGCCAGACCGTCACGCAGGCCGTCATCACGGTTCCCGCCTATTTCAACGACGCCCAGCGTCAGGCCACCAAGGATGCGGGCAAGATCGCCGGCCTTGAAGTGCTGCGCATCATCAACGAGCCCACTGCGGCTGCGCTCGCCTACGGCCTCGACAAGAAGGGCGCCGGCACCATCGCCGTCTACGATCTGGGCGGCGGCACGTTCGACGTGTCGATCCTCGAGATCGGCGACGGCGTGTTCGAGGTGAAGTCCACCAACGGCGACACGTTCCTCGGCGGCGAAGATTTCGACATGCGCCTCGTCGAACATCTGGCCGCGGAGTTCAAGAAAGAGCAGGGCATCGACCTCACGAAGGACAAGCTCGCCCTGCAGCGCCTGAAGGAAGCGGCGGAGAAGGCGAAGATCGAATTGTCGTCCTCCGCGCAGACCGAAATCAACCTGCCCTACATCACCGCCGACGCCTCCGGCCCCAAACATCTGGCGCTGAAGCTCACCCGCGCGAAATTCGAGGCGCTGGTGGACGATCTCATCCAGCGCACGATCGAGCCCTGCAAGAAGGCGCTCAAGGACGCCGGCCTCACCGCCGGCGAGATCGACGAAGTGGTGCTCGTGGGCGGCATGACGCGCATGCCCAAAGTGCAGGAGATCGTGAAGTCCTTCTTCGGCAAGGAGCCGCACAAGGGCGTCAATCCCGACGAAGTGGTGGCGATCGGCGCCGCGGTTCAGGCGGGCGTGCTGCAGGGCGACGTGAAGGACGTTCTCCTGCTCGACGTCACGCCCCTCTCGCTGGGCATCGAGACGCTGGGCGGCGTGTTCACCCGCCTCATCGACCGCAACACCACGATCCCCACGAAAAAGAGCCAGGTCTTCTCCACCGCCGAGGACAGCCAGACCGCGGTCACCATCCGCGTGTTCCAGGGCGAGCGCGAGATGGCGGCCGACAACAAGCTGCTGGGCCAGTTCGACCTCGTGGGCATTCCGCCCGCCCCGCGCGGCGTGCCGCAGGTCGAGGTCACCTTCGACATCGACGCCAACGGCATCGTGTCGGTGACCGCGAAGGACAAGGCCACCAATAAGGAGCAGCAGATCCGCATCCAGGCCTCCGGCGGCCTGTCCGACGCCGACATTGACAAGATGGTGAAGGACGCCGAGGAGCATGCGGCCGAAGACAAGAAGCGCCGCGCGCTGGTCGACGCCCGGAACCAGGGCGAAGCGCTCATCCACTCCACCGAGAAGTCGCTGGCCGAATTCGGCGACAAGGTCGGCGAGGGCGAGAAGACCGCCATCGAGAGCGCCATGACGGCCCTCAAGGCGGCCCTCGAAGGCGAGGACGCCGACGCCATCCAGGCCAGCGTCAACGAATTGGCGCAGGCGTCCATGAAGCTCGGCGAGGCGATGTACAAGGCCCAGCAGGCCGAGGCGGGCGCCGCCGGCGGGGCCGAGGCGGGCGCCGGCGCGGAGCCCAAGAAGGACGACGTGATCGACGCCGACTTCAAGGAAGTCGACGGCGACAAGAAGAAGGGCGCGTAAGCGGCCCCTGTTCAACCGGGCCCCCTCCCTGCGGAGGGGGCCTCTCTTCGACGCCCGTTTGCAGACTGGGCTATTGCGCAAGGCGCGCGAGCGGGGATAGTGAGGGCGACGATCCCTCCTCAAGGTCGAACGACCTCCCTCTCGCCACATGTCAGAGGGCCGGGCCTCCAGAATGTCCAAACGCGACTATTATGAAGTTCTCGGCGTTGCGCGCACCTGTTCGGAGGCGGATCTCAAATCCGCGTTCCGCAAGTCCGCCATGCAATGGCACCCGGACCGCAACCCCGGCGACGCGGCCGCGGAGCTGAAATTCAAGGAATTGAACGAGGCCTATCAATGCCTCTCCGACGCGCAGAAGCGCGCGGCCTACGACCGGTTCGGCCATGCCGCCTTCGAGAACGGCGGCGGGGGCGGCGGGGGTTTCGGCGGCGACGGCTTCGGCGCCTCGATGTCCGACATTTTCGAAGACCTGTTCGGCAATATGATGGGCGGCGGCGGGCGGCGCGCGGGCGGCGGCTCGGGGCGCGAGCGCGGGGCGGACCTGCGCTACAATCTCGAGATCACGCTCGACGACGCCTTCAAGGGCAAGCAGGCGCAGATCGTCGTGCCGACCTCCATCTCCTGCGAGGCCTGCACGGGCTCCGGCGCCAAGCCCGGCTCCAAGCCGCGCGTCTGCGGAACCTGCGGCGGGCAGGGCCGGGTGCGCGCGCAGCAGGGCTTCTTCGCCATCGAGCGCACCTGCCCCTCCTGTCAGGGCCGCGGCCAGACCATCGACGATCCCTGCGGCGCCTGTTCGGGGGCGGGCCGCGTCAGCCGCGAGCGCACGCTGTCGGTCAATATTCCCACCGGCGTGGAGGACGGCACGCGCATTCGTCTGGCGGGCGAAGGCGAGGCGGGGCTGCGCGGGGGGCCTGCGGGCGACCTCTATATTTTCCTGTCGATCAAGCCGCATCCCTTCTTCCAGCGCGACGGCGCCGATCTCTATTGCCGGCTGCCCATCTCGATGGTGCAGGCAGCGCTCGGCGACGAAGTGACCGTGCGCACGATGGACGGCGGCGAGGCGAAGGTGAAAGTGCCTGAGGGCACGCAATCGGGCCGCCAGTTCAAGCTGCGGGGCAAGGGCATGCCGGTGCTGCGCTCGCGCGACGTGGGCGACCTTTATCTGCAGGCCGTGGTGGAGACCCCGCAGAGCCTCACGCGCCGCCAGCGCGAATTGCTGGCTGAGTTCGAGGCGGAATCCTCCAGCAAGACGCATCCCGAATCCGCAGGCTTTCTCAGCCGCATGAAGGATTTCTTCGGCAATCTCAGCGGCGCGTGAGCCGCCCGCTCCGCAAAATCCGCGCAGCTTTGCGGCGGGGCGCCGATGGGGTAAACGGGCCCATGATCATCGCCATCGACGGGCCGGCGGCTTCCGGCAAGGGCACGATCGCGCGCAGGCTCGCGCGCCATTACGCGCTGCCGCATCTGGACACGGGCCTGCTCTACCGGGCGACCGCGCGCGCGCTTCTGGACGAGGGCGCGCGGCTCGACGATCCCGAGCGCGCGGAGGCGGCCGCGCGCGGCCTCGCCCTCACCGATTTCGACGAGGAGCGCCTGCGCGGCGCGGATATGGGCGAGGCGGCCTCCGTCGTCGCCGCCCTGCCGCAGGTGCGCGCCGCCCTGCTCGAACATCAGCGCCGCTTCGCCGCCCGGCCCGAGGGCGCCGTGCTCGACGGGCGCGACATCGGCACGGTGATCTGCCCTGACGCCCGCGTGAAACTCTTCGTCACCGCCAGCCCCGAAACGCGCGCCCAGCGCCGCGCGCTGGAATTGCGCGGTCGCGGCGAAGAGGTGAATTTCGCCGACGTGCTCGCCGACATCCGACGCCGCGACGAGCGCGATTCCGGCCGCTCCAGCGCGCCGCTCGTCGCCGCCGCAGACGCGCTGCGGCTCGACACGTCCGAGCTCGACGTGGAGGAGGCCGTGGCCGCCGCCGTCGCGCTGGTGGAGCGGCGCCGCGCGGGGGCTTGAGCGCAGCCCGCCCCCCATTGACGCGCCGCCTCGCCTCGTGCGTTCTCGCGGAAAGCCTCGGGAGTCCGCCATGCCTTTGACCGTCGCCGTCCAGATGGATCCTGTCGAGAGGATCAATATCGCGGGCGATTCCACCTTCGCGCTGCTGCTCGAGGCGCAGGCGCGCGGCCATGCGATCCTCTATTACACGCCCGACCGGCTCTCCATGCTGGGCGAGCGCGTCATCGCCCATGCGCAGCCCCTGGCGGTGCGCGACGTGGTCGGCGATCATTTTTCGCTCGGCGAGGGCCGCGACGTCGATCTGCGCGCGCAGGTCGACGTGGTCCTGCTGCGGCAGGATCCCCCCTTCGATCTCGCCTATGTCACGACGACCCATCTGCTTGAGCGCATCCATCCCCACACGCTGGTGGTGAACGATCCCGCAAGCGTGCGTGACGCGCCGGAAAAATTGTTCGTCATGAACTTTCCCGAGCTGATGCCGCCCACGCTCATCACCCGCGACCGCGCGCAGATCGAGGCGTTCCGCGCCGAACATGGCGACGTGGTGATGAAGCCGCTCTACGGCAACGGCGGGGCGGCGGTGTTCAAGGTCTCCACGCGCGATCCGAATTTCGGCTCGCTCTACGACCTGTTCGCCACGACCTTCCGCGAGCCCTGGGTGGTGCAGCGCTTCCTGCCCCAGGTCAGCGAGGGCGACAAGCGCATCATCCTTGTGGACGGCGTGGCGATGGGCGCGGTCAACCGCGTGCCGGCGGAGAACGACATCCGCTCCAATATGGTGCGCGGGGGCGCGGCGCGCGAAACCGATTTCACCCCGCGCGAACGCGAGATTTGCGCGAAAATCGGCCCGGACTTGAAGAAACGCGGCCTGATTTTCGTTGGAATCGACGTGATCGACGGCAATCTCACCGAAATCAACGTCACGTCGCCCACCGGCGTGCGCGCCATCAAGCGGCTTGGCGGGCCCGATCTGGCCGTGGCGATCTGGGACGCGATCGAGGCGCGGCGCGCCGGCGCCTGAGCCCATGGCGGGGAGGCGCGCGACGCCCGCTTTGTGCTAGACTGAGCCCATGAGTATCGTCGTCTCCCCCTCCTCCGCCGAGGCGCCCGCGCGCCGCAAGCCGCGCGGCGCCCGCGCGCAGCTCATCGAGTCCGCCGCGCTTGAGGCGCGCATCGACGCGCACGCCAGACGCTGCGGCGACGACGGCGCCGCGCTTCGTCAGGCGGCCGTGGAGGAGTTTCGCGAAAGCCTCGCGCAGGGCCGCGAAAAGGCGCGCGCGGAGCTTGAGGCGACCGGCGACGGATACGCCTGCGTCACGAGCCTGTCGCGCCTCGAGGACGAATTGATCGGCGCGATCTACCGTTTCGTCGTGAGCCATGTCTATCCGGCGGAGAATCCCTCCACGGCCGAGCGCATCGCCATTGCGGCGGTGGGCGGCTACGGGCGCGGCACGCTGGCGCCGGGCTCCGACATCGATCTCCTGTTCCTGCTGCCCTACAAACAGACCGCGTGGAGCGAAAGCGTCATCGAGGCGGTGCTCTACATTCTCTGGGACCTGCGCCAGAAAGTCGGCCACGCCACGCGCTCGGTCGATGAATGCATGCGCCAGGCGCGCGAGGACGTGACCGTGCGCACCGCGATGCTGGAGGCGCGCTTCATTCTCGGCGACGAATTGCTCTTCGAGGAAATGCGCACCCGTTTCGAAAGCGAGATCGTGCGCACGACGGCGCGCGAATTCGTCGCCGCCAAACTCGCCGAACGCGACGCCCGCATCGCGCGCGCCGGCGCCTCGCGCTATCTCGTCGAACCCAACGTGAAAGAGAGCAAGGGCGGGCTGCGCGATCTCAACACGCTCTTCTGGATCGCCAAATACGTCTACACCGTGCGCGAGGCCGAAGACCTCGTGCGCGCGGGGCTGTTCACGCAGAAAGAGCTGCGCACGTTCCGCAAATGCGAAGACTTCCTGTGGACGGTGCGCTCGCATCTGCACTTCATCACGGGCCGTTCCGAGGAGCGGCTGACGTTCGACATGCAGCGACAGATCGCCGAGCGGCTGGGCTATGTCTCCCACGCCGGCCTGTCGGGCGTCGAACGCTTCATGAAACATTACTTCCTCGTCGCCAAGGACGTGGGCGACCTCACCGCCATCCTGTGCGCGGCGCTGGAGGAGCGGCAGGCCAAGCCCCGCGCCATGCTCGATCGCTTCGTCGGCAAGCTGCGCAAGCGCGCGCTCAAACTGGAGGGCGACGCCTTCGCGGTCGAGTTCGACCGCGTGACGGTGGCCGCGCCCGACGTGTTCCAGCGCGATCCGGTGAATCTGCTGCGCCTCTATTGGCTGGCCGACCGGCACGGCCTGCCGATTCATCCCGACGCGACGCGCCTCGTCACCTTGTCGCTCAAGCGCATCGACGAGCGCCTGCGCAACAATCCGCTCGCCAACAAGCTGTTTCTCGAAATCCTCACCTCGCGCAATTCGCCCGAGACGATCCTGCGCGTGATGAACGAGGCCGGCGTGCTCGGCCGCTTCATTCCCGATTTCGGCCGCATCGTGGCGATGATGCAGTTCAATATGTATCACCATTACACCGTGGACGAGCATTTGCTGCGCTCCATCGGCATTCTGGCGAACATCGATTCCGGCCGCCTGAAAGAGGATCATCCCGTCGCCAGCGAAGTGATGCCCTCCATCACCAACCGCATGGCGCTTTATGTCGCGCTCTTCCTGCACGACATCGCCAAGGGACGGCCTGAGGACCATTCGATCGCAGGGGCGGAGGTCGCGCGCAAATTGTGCCCGCGGCTCGGCCTGTCCGACAACGATACGGAAACCATCGCCTGGCTGGTCGAGAACCACCTCATCATGTCCAATGTCGCGCAGAGCCGCGATTTGTCGGACCGCGGCACGATCCACGCCTTCGCCACGCAGGTGCAGACGCTGGAGCGCCTGCGCCTCCTGCTCATCCTCACCATCTGCGACATTCGCGCCGTCGGCCCCGGCGTCTGGAACGGCTGGAAGGGGCAATTGCTGCGCACCCTTTATTGGGAGACGGAGCTTGTGCTCTCGGGCGGCCATTCGGCCATCGACCGCAAGCAGCGCGTGCTGCATGCGCAGGACGAATTGCGCCGCGCGCTGCCGCTCTGGTCGGATCCCGATTTCGAAATCTATGCGCAACGCCATTACCAGCCCTATTGGCTGAAGGTCGATCTCGCCCACAAGGTGAAACATGCGGAGATCCTGCGCGTGTGCGAGAAGGAGATGCGTTCGCTGGCCACCGAGGTGGCGACGGAGTCCTTCGCCGGCGTGACCGAGCTGACCGTGGTCGCGCCTGACCATCCCCGCCTCCTGTCGATCATCGCGGGCGCCTGCGCCACGGCGGGCGCCAATATCGTGGACGCGCAGATTTTCACGACGACCGACGGTCTCGCGCTCGATACGATTTCGATCAGCCGCGCCTTCGACCGCGACGACGACGAATTGCGCCGCGCCGAGCGCGTGGCCAAGGTCATCGAAAAGGCGTTGCGCGGCGAGATCCGCCTGCGCGAGGCCGTGGCCGAAAAGGCCGGCGCCCCGCGCGAACGCGAGAAGACCTTCGCCGTCGCGCCCAATGTGACGATCGACAACAATCTGTCGGGCCAATACACGGTCGTCGAAGTGTCGGGCCTCGACCGGCCGGGCCTTCTGTTCGACCTCACCTCCGCCATCTCGCGCCTCAATCTCAACATCGGCTCCGCCCATGTGGTGACCTTCGGCGAAAAGGCGGTGGACACGTTCTATGTGACCGATCTCACGGGGCTGAAAGTCTCCTCCACCGCCCGGGAGGGCGCGATCCGCCGGGCGCTGACGGAGGTGTTCGCGCCGC
>CAIXDD010000324.1 GCA_903918155.1 uncultured Hyphomicrobiales bacterium | reverse complement strand
CGCCTCCATCGCCATCACGCCGGCCGCGCGCGCCCGCGTCGATTTCACGCGGCCCTATTACCGCACGCCTGCGCGCTTTCTTGGCGCTGCGGGCGCGGCGGCCCGCGTCGATCCGCGCCCCGAGGCCCTGTCCGGCGCCCGCGTGGGAATCGTCGCCGGCGGCGCCCATGCGGCCTTTCTGGAGCGCCGGTTCGCGGGCGTGGAGCGCGTCGCCTTTCCCAATTTGGGCGCCTTGCTGGCGGCCTTGCGCGCGGGCGAGGTTCCGCTCGCCTTCGCGGACGGGGCGGCTGCGGCCGTCTGGCTCAACGGGGCGGACTCAGCGGGCTGCTGCGCCTTCGTGGACGGGTTCTTCCTCGATCCGGATTATTTCGGCGAGGGCGTGGGAATCGCTGTGCGCCAGCGCAATGTCGCCCTGCGCCGCGCGCTGGATTTCGCGCTCCTGCGCCTGTCGCAGCAGGGAATCTATGCGGAGATCTATCTCAAACATTTCCCCATCGGCTTTTTCTGAAAGCCTAGAGATAGGGCCGCAGCGCGCGCGCCGCCTGCGCGGCGGGCTGCTGCAGATTGAAGGCGGTGGCGAAACGGCCCTGCCGGTCCATCAGATAGACCACGCTCGAATGGTCCATCGAATAGGAATCGCCTTCGCCCTTCGTCTTGCGGGCGAAGACGCGATAGGCTTTCAACGCCGCGTCGATATTGTCGCGCGGTCCCGTCACGCCGATGATGCGCGCGTCGAAACCGGACAGGTAATCCTTGAGCAGGGCTGGCGTGTCGCGCTCGGGATCGACCGTGACGAACAGCGCCTTGATCTTCGCCTGCGGGCCCAATTGCTCAAAGATCTGGCTGATCTCCAGAAGCGCTGTGGGGCAGACGTCGGGGCAATGGGTGAAGCCGAAGAAGACCAGCGTGGGCCCGCCCTCCAGATCGCGATGTGTGATCGCCTTGCCATTGTGGTCGATCAGCGCGAAGGGCCCGCCCACATTGGCGACGACGGGCGTGATCCTGGAGGAATCGCGCAGCGTGAAGAAAGCGGTCGCGCCCAGCATGACGACGCCGAGCACGATGCAGACGATGGGAACGATCAGGCGGGGATGCACAGCTGGCCTTTCGCGGCTCAGAAACAATTCAGGACGGCGGTGGCGAGATCGACGAACATGGCGGGCCCGGCATGCGCCCACATGAGCGCGGCGGCCGCGAACATGAGCGCGAAACCAAACGCCGTCGCGCGCGTCGCCAAACGCGCGCGCGAATCGTCTTGTTCGCGCGAGGGATCTTGCGCGCGCGCGTCTTGTCGCGCGCCGGTCGGCGTCGCGTCGTCGAGGGCGGCTTGGATGGCGGGGCGGAGGGCGTCGCTCATAGGTTCATTATAGAGGCTCGGCCGGGCCTCCGCATCCTTCAATTCAGCTCAGCTCCGCGGCCAGAGCGCGCAACAGGCCGACGCAGGCGGCCAGCTGCGCCGTCTCGACATATTCGTCGGGCTGGTGCGCCTGATCGATAGAGCCCGGCCCGCAGACGATGGTGGACAGGCCCGCCTGCTGGAAGCGGCCCGCCTCCGTGGCGAAGGGCGCCGCGATCGTATGGTTAGCTCGCAGGAGCTTGAGGGCGAGCGTGCGGGCGAGGCTCTCCTCCTGCGCGAGGAGCCCCGGCACCTCCACCTCCACGATGGTCTCCACGGTGGCGTGGGGCGCGAAACGGCGCAGGCGCGGCAGCACGACCTCGCGCGCATGCGCCTCCAGCCGTTTGAGCGCGAGATCCTGCGGCGCGCCGGGCAGGCCGCGGAACTCCCAGAGGAACGAACAGTCGCGCGCCAGGATGTTGCGCGCCGAGCCGCCCTCGATCGTGCCCACATTGAGCGTGGAGGTCGGCGGATCGAAGCGCGCGTCGCATCCCCCGACGCCGCCCGCCAGCTCCTGCGCGAAGCCATAGAGATCGTGGATCAGCGCCGCCGCGCCTTCGATGGCGTTGGCGCCCAATTGGGGCTTTGAGGAATGGGCCTCCAGCCCGCGCACGCTCGTGCGGAAGGTCGCGATGCTCTTATGCGCGTCGGCCGCCTGCATCAGCGTGGGCTCGCCCACGATCACGGCGACAGGGCGCGGCAGGTCGAGCCCGAAACGGGCGATCGTGTCGAGCGGGCCCGCGCAGGTCGTCTCCTCGTCATAGCTGAGGAGAATATGGATCGGCTTTTTCAGCGGCGCGCGCTTGAACTCCTCGATCATGGCGAGGCAAACGGCGTCGAAGCCCTTCATGTCGGTCGTCCCGCGCCCATAGAGCCGATCGCCCTCGCGGCGCAGCGTGAAGGGATCGCTCGTCCAGGTCTGGCCGGCCACGGGCACCACGTCGGTATGGCCGGAGAGAACGATTCCCCCGTCCTCCATCGGCCCGATGGTGACGAAGAGGGCGGCCTTGTCGCCTTCGGCATTGGGCACGACGACGAAGGGGACGTCCCGGGCGCGCAGAAGCTCGCAGACGAAGGAGACGAGCGGCAGGTTGCTTTTCGAGCTTTCGGTGTCGAAGGCCACCAGCCGCGCCAGAATGTCGATGGCGTCCGCGACGCGCGGGTCCATGGGGGCGGAGGCGGGGGAACCGGTGATCTGATTCTGGGACATGGCCAACGCCCGCCCTTTCAATTGAGAATGCGCGCGCCTTGCGGGCTGTCGAGCGAAAAGGCGGGAATGTTGACGTCGAAACTCTCGCCGTCCTCGTCGACGAAGCGATAGGCGCCCACCATGATTCCCGACGGCGTGGCGAGCGGGCAGCCCGACGTATAGGAGAAGGTCTCGCCGGGCGCGAGGATCGGCTGTTCGCCCACCACGCCCGGCCCCTTCACTTCCTCCACGCGCCCCGTCGCGTCCGTGATGCGCCAGTGGCGGTGCATCAGCTGGACGGTGCGTCCGCCGTGGTTCTTCACGGTGATCGAATAGGCCCAGAACCAGCGGCCGGCGTCCGGGCGGGATCGGTCGGCCAGAAACTCCGGCTCGACGATGATTTCGATGTCGTGGGTCGTCTCTCTGTACATGGCCCCAGTTTGCCCCATCCGCCCCGTCGCCGTCGAGCCCCCGCGCGCGGGAGGTCGATGCGGCAAGGGCTGGCGCGGCGACGATTTCCGGGCGATAAAAGCCATGAACGATCGGCGCGGACGCCAGGGCCGCGCGGAACAAGGGGCGGAACGCCTAAAGGGGAGGACGCATGACTCGGGGACATCAAGCTCGATCCATTTCGCGCGCCGTCGGCCGTCGGCGCTTTGGTCTGGCCTGCGCCGGCGCGCTTGCGACATTCGCCGCCGCTTTCGCCGCGACCTTCGCGCCGGGCTCCGCGCTGGCGCAATCGGGGCAGGATTATCCCGTTCGCGCCATCCGCTCGATCTGCAATTTCGGGCCGGGTTCGGGCGCCGACATCGTCGTGCGCTATTATTCGGACAAGCTGCAGAAGCTCGCCGGCAAGCCCGTAGTCGTGGAGAACAAGGTCGGCGCCGCCGGCAATATCGCCACGCAATATGTCGCGACCTCCAAGCCCGACGGCTATACGATCCTCATCACGCCGGGCAATGCGACGCTGGCCTCCGCGCCGCATCTGTTCAAGGAGATCAATTTCGATCCGATCAAGGATTTCGATCCCGTCGCCCGTCTGGCCAAAGTGCCCTTCGTGGTGATCGTGAAGCCGGATTCGCCCGTGAAGAGCGTCAGCGACCTCACCGCGCTCTTGAAGGGCAAGGGCGCCAAGGCGCGTTATGGCGCAAGCACCAACACCGCCATCGTCACCGCGGAGCTGTATCGCGAAATGGCGGGGATCCAGCTCGAACAGATCCGCTACAACAACGTGTCCGACGCCCTGCGCGGCCTGCTCTCCGACGAGTTCGACTTCGCCGCCTATGATGCGACCTGGGTCGCCTCCATGGCGCAGAACGGCCGCGTGAGGCCCATCGCCGTCACCTCCACCACGCGCCTCGAGGCCATGCCCGACGTGCCCACCATGGAGGAGCAGGGCTTCAAGGGATTCGATCTCACGCCCTGGTGGGGCGCGGTCGTGCCCGCCGGCACGCCCAAGCCCATCGTCGACAAGCTCGCCGGCTGGTTCAAGCAGATCAACGACGATCCCGAAACGAAAGCCTTCCTCGGCAAATTCGCGACGGAGACCTGGACGGGCGGGCCCGAAGAGCTGCGCGCGCTGCTCGCCAGCGAACTCACCGCCTGGGGCAAATATATCGCTCTCGCCAAAATCGAGAAGCAATAGGCCGCCGCCGCCCGCCCGTCGCGCTGCAAGCCGGCGCCTCACATGGCCCTTTTCCGCAAGGAAGAGGGCCTTTTCGATCCCCTCGCCAGAGAGCGTCCCGCATGCGCGTCGCCGTCACCACGCCTTATTTCGATTTCTATCCCGAGCTGAAGGCGGAATTCGCCGAACGCTGGCCCGGCGTGAAATTCCGCGCCGACCGCGCCAAGCTCACCGAGGATCAGCTGATCGATTATCTGCGCGGCTACGACGCCGCCTTGATCGGGCTCGACCGGTTCACCGATCGGGTCTGCGAGGCCTTGTCGGAGCTGAAGATCGTGTCGCTGTGTTCGGCCGGCGTCGATCACATCGATCCCGCGATCCTCAAGAAACACGGCAAGAAAATGTGGTGGGCGGCGGGCGTCAACAAGGTCTCCGTCTCCGAACTCGCCGTCTGCTACATGGTGCTCGCGCTGCGGCGCGCGCACATGTTCTCCACGATCCTGCGCAAGGGCGCCTGGACGGGGCCCATCGGCTTCGGCGCGGATCTGCGCGGGCAGACCGTGGGCTTGCACGGCTGCGGCCATATCGGTCAGGAAGTGGTGAAACTGCTTCAGCCCTATGGCGTCACGATCCTCGCCTGCGACCGCGTGGATCATTCCGATTTCTATCGCCGATATGGCGTGGAGAAAGTGGAGCCCGACGAATTATGGGCGCGTTCGGACGTCCTGAGCATCCATCTCTCGCTCAACGACACCACGCGCGGCCTCTATGACGGCGCCGTGCTGGATCGCATGAAACAGGGCGCCGTGCTCATCAATTGCGCGCGCGGGGGCATGGTGGACGAGGAGGCGCTGCGCGCGCGCCTGCTCTATGGCCATCTCGCGGGCGCTGCTTTCGATGTCTTTGCGGTCGAGCCCGCCAATGGCCATCCGCTGCTGGACGTGCCGAATTTCTTCGGCTCGCCCCATATCGGCGCGACCACGCGGGATTCGTGGGAAGCGATGCTGCGCTCGGGGATACGCGGGCTGACGGACGCCTACGCCCCCCAGCCCGGCGTCTATCCCTTCGATTGACTAGCGCGCCCGCGGGCCGCGGGCGGGCGCAAGGCCCAGCACGCGCGCGCCCCCCGTCGCCGTGCAATCGGCCGTGCGGCCGGAGACGATCGACTCGCATGCGGGGCCCGCCGCCGCCCGGCTCATCGCCACCGACTGGCGCAGCAGCGCGGCGTTGACGAGGGCGGTCTCGTCGGCGGCGCTGCGCCAGCGGCTCGGGCGCGCGGGATAGGCGTGGTGATGGCCGTCCAGCCTGCGCCTGTCGATCACGCGGGGCATGACCGGCGCGGCCCGCACGGGATCTTTCCAGGTCCGCTCCACCCATGTCTTTTCGACGCGCGGCTGGCGCCAGCGCGATTCCGCCAGGGCGGGCGTGGCGACCAGCGCCGCGCCGGCCAAGGCGGCGAGAGGCGCCGCAAGCTTGCGGGCGAGGCGGAGGGTCCGCTTGAGCGCGAGAGCTGGCTGCGGGGCGCGGAGAAGGCGGCGCAGCTTGGACGGCAGAGGGTCTGTGACCATGGGGAAGGCTCCGTGTTTTTCGCCGCCTTCACGTTTTATTAACCCGCCCCGGCCCTGGCAAGGCTCAAGTCTCGGCATGGTTGACGGGCGGGCGATGGGGCGGGCCGGCGGGCGGGGAACGGGCATGGGGAAAAAGCCCGCAGGGGTCTCAAAGTCGGCGCTTTCCTTGCTTGTGCGGGTCGCGTAAATCTGTCATGTTCGCGCGCTCAAGATAGGACAGCCTTGCTGACCTTTGGGGCCGGCTGATCTAACACGACGGTTCGCTTGTAAAGAGCTAGTGAGGAGCCTGGCGCCTGAGCCCAGGCTGGCCCGCCGCCTGCATGGCCGGCGCGCGGGACGAGCGCCAAACGTTCGGCCTTTGGGGCGAGCGCGTTGCGGGATGAGCTTGGTGGCGGGTCGCAGACCGATCTGGAGCGGGGCGATGGACGCGTATGGGTTGCGAAAGGGCAGGCGCTGGCGTGGCCTCCGAAAACGGAGCGCCGGCGCTCGAACGCCCGTGCGCGCCTGAACGTCCCTCTGCGCTTCGCCTTGTATTTTTTGGAGTTTCGCCATGACCGGCATGATCGACCCGGCCCTTCCCGCCGCCCGCGGCCTGTTTGACCCCGCGCTTGGGCGCGATTCCTGCGGCGTGGGCTTCGTGGCCCATGTGAAAAACGCCAAGTCGCACGAGATCGTGCAGCAGGGCCTGCAGATCCTGCTCAATCTCGACCATCGCGGCGCGGTGGGCGCCGACCCGAAACTGGGCGACGGCTGCGGCATTCTCGTGCAGATGCCGCATGACTTCTTCGCCGCCGAATGCGCCGCGCTCGGCTTCGCGCTGCCGGCCGCCGGCGCCTATGGCGTGGGCCAGTTCTTCATGCCGCGCGACGCGGGCGCCCGCGCGCAGGTCGCCGAGATCGTCGAGCGCGTGCTCGCGCAGGAGGGGCTCACGCTTCTGGGCTGGCGCGACACGCCGGTCGACAATTCCGATCTCGGCGAGGCCGTGAAGGCGGTCGAGCCCTTCATGCGCCAGGCCTTCGTCGGCCGCGGTCCGCAGGTGAAGGACGAGGACGAGTTCGAACGCCGCCTGTTCGTCGCGCGCAAATGCGTCTCCAACGCGATCTACGCGCTGGGCCGCCGCGAGATGGCGGAATTCTATCCCGTCTCCATGTCCTGCCGCACCATCGTCTACAAGGGCATGGTGCTCGTTTCGCAGCTCGGCTCCTATTACAAGGATCTCGGCGACGCGCGTTTCACCAGCGCGCTCGCGCTCGTCCATCAGCGCTTCGCCACCAACACCTTCCCGTCGTGGCGGCTCGCGCATCCCTATCGCATGGTCGCCCATAACGGCGAGATCAACACGCTGCGCGGCAATGTGAACTGGCTGGCCGCGCGCCAGGCCTCCGTCGCCTCCGAACTGTTCGG
>CAIXDD010000323.1 GCA_903918155.1 uncultured Hyphomicrobiales bacterium | reverse complement strand
TCTTCTGCGCGAGGGCCTCGACATTCCCGAATGCGCCTTCGTCGGCATTCTCGACGCCGACAAGGAAGGCTTCCTGCGCAGCGAAACCTCGCTCATCCAGACCATCGGCCGCGCGGCGCGCAATGTGGACGGAAAGGTGGTGCTTTACGCCGATCACGTCACCGGCTCCATGCAGCGCGCCATGGAGGAGACGGCGCGCCGTCGCGAGAAACAGGCCGCCTATAACGCCGAGCACGGCATCACGCCCGCCACGATCCGGCGCGGCATTCAGGACATTCTGGGCTCGGTCTACGAACAGGATCACGTCACCGTGGACGCGGGCCTCGCGCAGGCGCCCGCGCAGGGGCATAATTTCAAGGCGACGCTCGCCGATTTCGAAAAGCGCATGCGCGAGGCCGCGGCCAATCTGGAGTTCGAGGAGGCCGCCCGGCTGCGCGACGAGATCAAGCGCCTGCAGGCCACGGAGCTGGCGCTGGCCGACGATCCGATGGCGCGCCAGGGCGAGGTGGAGGAGCGCGCCGGCGCTTTCGCGGGCGCGCGCAAATATGGGCGGGCGGCCAATCTGCCCGCTGCGCCGGCGGCGGGCGGCTCGCGCGTCCACAAGCCTACGGACGAGGATATGGGCCCGCATAATTTCGGCGGCGGGGAGGCGCGGCCCAAGGGCGCGTCGCGCACGTCCAAGACAGGGCGCCCGCGCGGGCGCAAGCGGGGCTAAGGCGCGCCGCCCGCCATCGCCGCGGCGCTTGATTTGACATCGCTGCGGCGCTTGGGGTCTATGCGGGCCGAAAGGCGGCCGCGGGCCGCGTCAGCACGAGACTGGTTTCATGGGCTTCAAATGCGGCATCGTCGGCCTGCCGAACGTCGGCAAGTCGACCCTTTTCAACGCGCTCACCCAGACGGCGGCGGCGCAGGCGGCCAATTATCCGTTCTGCACCATCGAGCCGAACGTCGGCGACGTCGCCGTGCCCGACACGCGCCTTGATGCGCTGGCGAAGATCGCCGGCTCGAAGGAGATCATCCCCACGCGCCTGACCTTCGTGGACATCGCCGGTCTTGTGCGCGGCGCCTCCAAGGGCGAGGGGCTCGGCAATCAGTTTCTCGCCAATATTCGCGAATGCGACGCCATCGCCCATGTGGTGCGCTGTTTCGAAGACGGCGACATCACCCATGTCGAAGGCATGGTCGATCCGATCAACGACATCGAGACGATCGAGACCGAATTGATGCTGGCCGATCTCGACAGTCTCGAAAAGCGCGTGGCGCCTCTCGAGAAACGAGCCAAGAGCGGCGACAAGGAGGCCAAGGAGCAGGTCGATTTGATGATGCGCTGCCTCGCCGCTCTGCGCGAGGGCAAGCCCGCCCGCACCGCCGACGTCTCCGCCGACGAGCGCAAGGCGTTCGAGGGCCTGCAGCTCCTGTCGTCCAAGCCCGTGCTCTATGTCTGCAATGTGGAGGAGGGGAGCGCCGACAAGGGCAATTCCTTCTCCGAAAAAGTGCGCGCGCGCGCGGCGTCCGAAGGCGCGGTGGCGGTGGTCGTGTCGGCGAAGATCGAAAGCGAGATCGCGATTCTGCCGCCCGACGAGCAAACCGATTATCTCGAAGCCGTCGGCCTTGCGGAGCCGGGCCTCAATCGAGTGATCCGCGCGGGCTACGACCTGCTGCAGCTCGTCACCTATTTCACGGTGGGCCCCAAGGAGGCGCGCGCCTGGACGATCGAAAAGGGCACGCGGGCGCCGCAGGCGGCCGGCGTCATCCATACGGATTTCGAAAAGGGCTTCATCCGCGCCGAGACGGTGGCCTACGCCGATTACGTCGCCCACAACGGCGAGGCGGGCGCGCGCGAGGCGGGCAAGTTCCGCCTCGAAGGCAAGGATTATGTGGTGCAGGACGGCGATTGCCTGCATTTCCGCTTCGCCAATTGAGTCCGGCAGCCGGCGCGCCCGCGTCCGATCTCTGGCCTCAATGGCCCTCGAAGGCCATGAGCGTGCGCACCGGCACGCCGAGCGCCTCGATCTTGCGCGCGCCGCCAAGGTCCGGCAGATCGATGACGAAACAGGCCGCCACCACATCGGCGCCGATGGATTTCAGCAATTTCACCGCGCCTTCCGCCGTGCCGCCGGTGGCGATGAGATCGTCGATCAGGATCACGCGCTCGCCCGGCGCCACCGCGTCGCTGTGCATCTCCATTTCGTCCACGCCATATTCCAGCGAATAGGCGATGGAGACTTTCGCATGCGGCAGCTTGCCCTTCTTGCGGATGGGCACGAAGCCTGCGGACAATTGATGCGCCACCGCGCCGCCCAGAATGAATCCGCGCGCCTCGATGCCGGCCACCTTGTCGATCTTGCCGCCCGCCCAGGGCGCGACCAATTGATCGACCGCGCGGCGAAACGCCATGGGCGAGCCGAGCAAGGTCGTGATGTCGCGAAAGAGAACGCCGGGCTTGGGATAGTCCGGAATCGTGCGGATGGACTCTTTCAGCTCGCTGTCGAGATTCATGCGGCGCGCGTCTTTCCTGCTGTGCGGTGAGCGTCTTTCGCGCGCTCGCATGCGGCGCCCGCGCGCGCTAGACTTGGGAGGGGCAAGCCAGAGCGAAAGCAGGAGACGGTCATGACGGAAACCACACGAAGCGATGCGCCGCCCAGCCGGTTCCCCGAACGCGTCGCGCTCATCGATCTCGACATATCGTTCGGCCGGCTCGTCCTGTTTTTCGTGAAGGCCTCGCTCGCCATGATCCCGGCGGCGTTCATCGTCGCGCTGGTCCTGATGCTCGCCGGGGCGCTGGCGCGCGCCCTGTTCGGCGGATTCGGCATGTGGGGCGGCTGGAGCTTCATGGACATGCACCGCCTGTAGCCGCGCGCTGCGCCTCGTTCACGCGGCGCAGGATCACGTCGAGCTTGCCCAGCAGGGCTGGATCGCGCGCGGCGGGCGCGGTGATGAGCGCGGCGTCGAGCGCGCGGTCGGATCCGATGGGGCAGGGCTCGTGGTCCGCGGGAAAATCGGCGAGCAGCCGCGCCAGCAGGCGCGCGGCCTTTGCGGCGTTGTCCTGCACCACCTTGAGGATCGCGGCCACTTCGACGGCCGCGTGATCGGCGCGCCAGCAATCGTAATCCGTCACCATGGCGACGATGGCGTAAGACAATTCGGCCTCGCGCGCGAGTTTGACTTCCGGCATCGCCGTCATGCCGATGACGTCGCAGCCCATCGCCTTATACGCGAGCGATTCCGCGCGCGAGGAGAATTGCGGCCCTTCCATGCACAGATAGGTTCCCCCGCGCGTATGAGCGAGGCCTTCCGCCTGCGCGGCGGCGGCCAGGCGCGTCTGCAGCAGGGGCGCGACAGGGCGCGCCATGGAGACATGGGCCACGCAGCCGTCGCCGAAAAAGGACGAGACGCGCCCGATCGTGCGGTCGATGAACTGGTCGGCCAGAACGAACAGGCCGGGCGGCAGGTCTTCGCGAAAGGATCCGCAGGCGGAGACGGAGACGAGATCGGTCACGCCGACGCTTTTCAGCGCGTGAATATTGGCGCGGTAATTCACGCCCGAGGGGGACAGGCGATGGCCGCGCCCATGCCGGGGCAGGAAGACGCAGTCCACATCGCCCACGCGGCCGAAGCGCAGCGCGTCGGAGGGCTCGCCCCACGGCGTGGCGACGCGCTCCTCGCGCAGATCCACAAGGCCCGGCAGATCGTAAACGCCAGAGCCGCCGATAATTCCTACGACCGCTTTCGCCATATCCAAACGCCCGCCCTATAATGGCCTTCGCGCCGGCCGCGACGCGGTGCGCGCCGCAGCATCCGGCAAGGCGCGCGCGAAGGCAAGGCTTGACGGGCGCAAGCCTTGACGAGGCGAAGGCTTGACGGGGTGAAGTTCGCGCGAGGCGCGGGGAGGGTTCGTCATGAACGTGATTCATCGCAGAGGGTGGGAGATTCCCGAGAGCCTGGCGACGCCGGAGCATCTGTTGGAGACATCATATTGCTAACCAGAAGAAGTTTCTTTAGTAATTCGGATGTGATAATAGGCTCCCTACTAACATGTACAACTTATTGTTTTGAGCAGAGAATGTCGAACT
>CAIXDD010000322.1 GCA_903918155.1 uncultured Hyphomicrobiales bacterium | reverse complement strand
GGCGCGACGCTCTACGACGCGCGCACGCTCGACGTGCTGCGCAAGGCGCATGAGGCGGTGGAGGCGGAGGCCGGTCTGGGCAATGTCTGGTCGCTTGAGACCTTGCGCGCCTGGCTCGCGCGCAATGCGCGCAGCGCCGACGCGGGCGCGCTGAAAAATTACGTCGAGCTTTTGCCCGAACATCTCGCGCGCCGCTTCATCGCGGCCGACGCGCGCTCCGCCCTCGTCACGGGCCGCATTCCCGACGCCGACGCCAGCCAGATCCTGCCCGTCGTGCGCCGTCTCGACGCCGCGCTCGATCCGCTGCGCGCGGAATATCAGGGTTATCGGCTATCCGTCACCGGCCTGTCGGCCATCGCCGCGCGCAACAGCGCCGCCATGATCGAGCAGCTCAACGAAAGCCTCACATATGAAATGATTTTCGTGGCGGCCTTCATCGGGCTCGCCTTCCGTTCGGCGTCGGTGATGCTGGTGAGCGTGATGCCGGGCCTGTTCCCCATCGTCGCAGCCGGCGCCTTGCTGTGGCTTCTGGGCGAAGGCCTGCAATTCGCCAGCATCGTCGCGCTGATCGTCGCCTTCGGCCTCGGCCTGGACGCCACGATCCATTACTTGAACAGGCTGCGGCTGGAGGAGCGGGCGGGCGAGGCGCCGGAGGAAAGCATCGTGCGCGCGACGGCGCTCGTGGGCCCCGCGCTCATCCTCACCACGCTCGTGCTCGCCTGCGGGCTCGGCGTCACCGTGCTGTCGGATCTGCCGAGCCTGCGCCTGTTCGGCTGGCTGAGCGCCGTCACGCTCCTCGCCGCGCTCGTGGGCGATCTCGTGATCCTGCCTGCGAGCGTGGCGCTGGCGCGCCGCTGGCGCAGCAAGCGAAGGGAAAGCTAGCGTCCCGCGCGGCGCAACGATATCGACACGATGCGCACTTCGCCTTGCGAGCGCAGCGTCACGGCCTGACGGTCGCCTTGCGTGGTGACGCTGAGCGCGCCGGAAAATCCCGTGCCCTCGATCATGCCCTGAATGGTTCCCGGCGTCGCGCGTCCCGACACGCTGCCGCCGGCGTTGCGCGTCGTCTCGGTCCAGAAACCGGCGATGGAGCCGGCGGCGTCCACGCGCATCTCGCCCCGTAAGGAGAAGCGATAGGAATCGCTGGCGCAATCGAGCTTCTGGCGCAGGCGCTCGCCATCGGCGCCCACGTCATAGCTTGCGCGGCAGCGGATGCGCTCGCGCTCGCCATTGGCCAGCGTCACCGCGCCCGCGCCGCTCCAGGCGCCGGCCAGTCCCGCGAGCGGGCCTGCGGCCGCGACGGCCTTTTGCGCGAGCGAGGGCGAGGCGAGCGCGGCGGCGAAAGCGGCGCACAAAGCCGCGCGTGCGGTTCGCTCATTGGAGACCATGTCGAATTCCTGCGGCTGACGTCACGGATCGCGCGGGACAACGCGCGCGCGGGCCTTTGGCTCCTGCGCGGAACGGCCCTCTCCCTCCCCGCGTTCTCGCCCCGTCCGCGTTGTCGCGGCCGCCGGAATCTAAACCAATAAGGAGAACGAGCATGAACAAGGCGCTTCGACTCGCCCTGTCGGCGACGGCCGCATTGATCGCGGCGCCTGTCGCGGCTTGGGCGCAGAATGCGTTCACCACCCATGACGCCAGCATGCGGGCCGGTCCCAGCGTGGAATATCCCCGCGTGGCGGTGATCCCCGAAGATTCGTCGGTTTACATCCACGGCTGCCTGCGCGGCTTCAACTGGTGCGACGTCGGCTGGCGCGGCGAACGGGGCTGGGTGAACGGCAATCTGCTCAGCTACGCCTATGGCGACGAATATGTGACGGTGGACGAATGGGGCCCCCGCATCGGCCTTCCCATCGTCTCCTTCGAAGTGCGCGATTACTGGACGCGCTATTATCGCGACCGCCCCTGGTGGGAGCGTCGCAGCCGCTGGTTCGAAGACGACCGCCGCTGGCGCGATCGCGACACGATCCGACGCGACGACTGGCGCCGGGACGACTGGCGCCGCGGCGAACGGTTCGACGTGACG
>CAIXDD010000321.1 GCA_903918155.1 uncultured Hyphomicrobiales bacterium | reverse complement strand
GACTGAGATTGCCACCGATCGGCCCGGTGTCCGCGCGCATGGGAATGGCCTTCAGCCCCATGCGGGAGAAGGTGCGCAGATAAGCGGCGAACATTTTGGCGTAGGAATGTTTGGCGCCTTCCGCGTCGAGATCGAAGGAATAGGCGTCCTTCATGAGGAATTCGCGCGAGCGCATCACGCCGAAGCGCGGGCGCACCTCGTCGCGGAACTTCCACTGGATGTGATAGAGATTGAGCGGCAGGTCCTTGTAGGAACGCACATAGGCGCGGAAAATCTCCGTCACCATCTCCTCATTCGTCGGCCCGAACAGCATTTCGCGCTCGTGCCGGTCCTTGATGCGCAGCATCTCCTTGCCGTAATCGTCGTAGCGCCCGCTCTCGCGCCACAGGTCCGCCGGCTGGATCGTCGGCATCAGAAGCTCCACCGCGCCGGCGCGGTTCTGCTCCTCGCGCACGATGGCGTTGATCTTGTTGAGCACGCGCAAGCCCAGCGGCAACCAGGCGTAAATGCCCGCCGTCTCCTGCCGCAGCATGCCGGCGCGCAACATGAGCCGATGCGAGACGATCTCCGCCTCTTTGGGGGTTTCGCGCAGGATCGGCAGGAAATACCGGGACAGACGCATCAGGCGACACCATTCTTCTGGGAGACAGGCGGACGAGGCCGCGAATCGCGGACGTCGCCGCGCGCGGACGGAACGTGAAGGCTTTTAAGAAGCGCAAAGCCCGGCCTAACACAAGCGCCGGCGCGCGGAAGGCGATCTGGACCTTCGCAATTCGGCGCAAGGGCCTGTTTTAAAACCGTGTTCCCCCTAGCGGAATTGGTTTTGAACCATGATAAATTGACGTGACACAGGTAAAATTTTTAGCTAGTCTCCAATTGCCTAATCCGAAAGGAGGCCGCCGCCGGTCTACGGCGAGCGCTTTGCCAAGTCGCGGGAGGAAAGTTCCGGATTCAGTCGGGTCACCCGGCGTGCGACAGTTCTTTCGAGGGCGAGATCGCGGACGGAATTTTGTCGACTTACTAAAGGGCGGGGGGACCCGCCTTTTTTCTTGAGCGGAACACCCCCGCACGCGCGTTCCTGCGCCGCCGCAATCGTCTCCCGTCTTCTCGCCTGAACCGCGCCCGCCGCTCTCCGCTGTCCACGAAGCATGGCTCGTGCCAAACGCTCGCGCTCCGGCGCGCCGGCGAGCTCAATCCGCCCTCGCCTCGCCTTCCGCCCAGCCTGCCTTGGTCTGCGCGTAGAAATCAGCGAAGCGGCCCTGGGCAATCGCGTCGCGCATCCCCGCCATCAATTGCTGGTAATAGGCGAGGTTCGCCCATGTCAGCAGCATCATGCCCAGAATTTCGCCAGACTTCACCAGATGGTGGAGATAGGCGCGCGAATAATCCCGCGCCGCCGGACAGGACGAGAGCGCATCGAGGCAGGCCTTGTCCTCGGCGTGGCGGGCGTTGCGCAGGTTCACCTTGCCCTTGTGCGTATAGGCGAGGCCGTGGCGGCCCGCGCGCGTGGGCATGACGCAATCGAACATGTCGACGCCCCGGCGCACGCTCTCCAGCAGATCGTCGGGCGACCCCACGCCCATGAGGTAGCGCGGCTTGTCGATGGGCAGATGCGGCTGCGTCTCCTCGATCATGGCGAGCATCACCGCCTGCGGCTCGCCCACGGCGAGGCCGCCGATGGAATAGCCGTGGAAATCCATGTCGGCGAGCGCGCGCGCGCTCTCCACGCGCAGGCGCGGCGCGCCCCCGCCCTGCACGATTCCGAATATGGCGCGACCCGGCGCGGGCGTGAACGCCTTGCGCGAGCGCTCCGCCCAGCGCAGCGACAGGCGCATCGCGCGCTCGACCTCGCGCTCAT
>CAIXDD010000320.1 GCA_903918155.1 uncultured Hyphomicrobiales bacterium | reverse complement strand
GTGGGCACGGGGCCGAGCAGCAACGTGTCCATGCCCATGGAGGTGAAGCCCGCGACGAGCGCGTTCTCGATCATATAGCCCGACAGGCGCGTGTCCTTGCCGATGACCACGCGATGGCGATGCTCGCCGCGCCGGAACACGAGGCCGGCGGCCTGCCCCACTTTCAGGGCGAGTTCGGGCGTGATGAGCCCATTGGCGCGTCCGCGAATGCCGTCAGTTCCGAAAAAAGTCCGCATGTCGCTTCGTCTCGATTCCCGTCCCGCCGATCCGTTCGTCCCGCACGCCCCGCGCCGGCGCTCAGGCCGCTTGCGGGAGACGCCCGGGCGGCTATGATCCGCCCCGACGCGCCTGCGTTCCAGCAATTTGAGAGATATCAAACGCTTGGAAGTTAACAGCGCCTCAATGTCCGCCTCTTCAGCCAAGGCCGAGCCGCCATGTCCATCACCCTATACCACAATCCGAACTGCGGAACCTCCCGCACGGTCCTCGCCCGCCTGCGCGAGCTTGGCCACGCGCCGGAAGTGGTCGAATATTTGAAAACCCCGCCCTCGCGCGCCCAGATGCAGGCCTTGCTGCAGGCCATGGGCATGACGCCGCGCGACATCCTGCGCCGCAAGGGCACGCCCTATGAGGAGCTGAACCTCGACGACCCGACGCTGACCGACGACCAGATCCTCGATTGTCTGGCCGCCCATCCGATCCTAATGGAGAGGCCGGTGGTGAAGACGGAGCTTGGCGTGCGCGTGTGCCGCCCGGCCGATCGGCTGGCGGAGATCCTGCCGGCCTGATCGGACGTCGGGCGCCGGCCCGCCGCCGGCTTTTGGGAATGCGACGCCGCGCAGACGGCGCAAGATCGGGGGGATGATGCTCGGAGGTTTTCTGGCGCTCTTGTCGGCCGCCGCCTTTTCGCTCAACAACGCGGCCGCGCGCCGCGGCGTGCTGTCGGGCAGCGTGCTGCAGGCCATGGCGATCTCCGTGCCCTTCGGCGTGCCTTTCTTTTTCGCGGGCCTGCTCGTCTTCGGCGAGCTGGAGGATCTCGCCGCCTTTTCCTGGCGCCAGATCGCCTGGCTGTCGGGCGCGGGACTGCTGCATTTCATCGTGGGCCGCTATGCGAATTACCGCGGCGCGAAAGCGGTGGGCACCAATGTCATGGGCCCGATCCAGGACGTGAACATCGTCATTTCGCTGGGACTGGCCGTATGGCTGCTCGGCGAGACGCTCACCCCCATCATGATGAGCGGCGTGGCTTTGGTCTGTTTCGGCCCGCTGCTGGCCATCGAACGCAAGAGCAAGAGGCAGGCGCTGTCGCAGACGCAGACGCGCAAGCCCCAGTCCGGTTTCGCGCCCGCTTATGCGGAGGGTTTCTTCTTCGCAGGCCTGTCGGCCTTCGCCTATGGATCGAGCCCGATCATGATCCGCTTCGCCTTCGAGGGCTCCTCGCCGGGGCTGGGCGCGGGGGTGGCGGCGGGCCTCGTCTCCTATCTCGCGGCGACCGCGCTTCTGGCGCTCATGCTGCTGGCGCCGGGCGCCGTCGCCCATGTGCGGCAGGTGAGCGGGGAGGGCGCGAAATGGTTTTTCGTCGCCAGCGTCGCGGTGGGCGCGGCGCAAATGCTGCGCTACATGGCGCTGGCGCTTGCGCCGGTGACCATCGTCGCGCCCATGATGCGCCTGACCGCGGTCTTCCGCTTCTGGTTCGCCTGGTTCCTCAACCGCGAGCACGAATCCTTCAGCAAGGGCGTGATCCTGGCCACGGCGGTCTCGCTGGCGGGCGCCTTGCTGCTCACGATCGACCCGGACCGGCTCGCCGGCTGGCTCGGCCTGCCGGAGGCGGCGCGCGCCGTCCTGCGGACGCAATGGCCGTGAGGCGCCTTCCTTTTGCGCCCGCGCCCGGCGTATAAGGCGCCCAATCGGGCGGCGCGGCCGCCTTGCGCTCAATGGGGATTGGAATGGCAGGCCATAGTCAGTTCAAAAACATCATGCACAAGAAGGGGAAGCAGGACGCCATCCGCTCCAAGATCTTCTCCAAGCTCGCCCGCGAAATCACCGTGGCCGCGAAAATGGGCATGCCCGATCCCAATATGAACCCGCGCCTGCGCCTCGCCATTCAGGCGGCCCGCGCGGAGAACATGCCCAAGGACAATATCGAACGCGCGATCAAGAAGGCCGCCGGTGGCGACAGCGAGAATTACGACGAGGTGCGCTACGAAGGCTACGCGCCCGGCGGCGTGGCCGTGATCGTGGAGGCGCTGACCGACAACCGCAACCGCACGGCGGGCGAGGTGCGCTCCTTCTTCACCAAGTCCGGCGGCGCGCTGGCGGAGACGGGCGCCGTGTCCTTCATGTTCGACCATGTGGGCGAAATCGAATTCGACGCCAAGGCGGCGAGCGAGGACGCGATGATGGAGGCCGCCATCGAGGCCGGCGCCGACGACGCGCAATCGGGCGCGGACGGGCATGTCATCACGACGTCGATGGAGGCGTTCGCGGAAGTCGCCAAGACGCTCGAAGCGAAATTCGGCGAGCCGCGCAAGTCCAAGCTCGTCTGGCGCCCGCAGAACACGATCGGCGTGGACGACGAGACGGGCGAGAAGATCCTCAAGCTCATCGGCAATCTCGAAGACAATGACGACGTGCAGAACGTCTTCGCGAATTTCGAAATCTCGGAATCGCTGATGGCGAAACTGGGCGGCTGACCTCCCCGCCCTGCGCAGGAACGACGAAGAGCCGGGCCCCGCCCGGCTTTTTCTTTGCGCCGCGCTAGGCCCCGCGCCGGTCGTTCCACCATTTCTTATAGGCGACATAGGAGAGGATGAGCACGACGACGACGAGAAGATCCGTCTCCTGCGTCGTCTCGATCACGCCGGTCTTTTTCAGCAGCGGCCAGACGAGCACGCCGATGGCCATGACGACATAGAGCATATGGATGGGTTGCGGCATGGAAGGCCCTAGCGGATGAAGGAATCGAACACAGGCAGGCTCGCCAGCGCCGACAGGAAGATGAGCGCATAGGCGGCCTTGCGGTATTGCGCGTCGTTGGTTCCCTTGAACACGCGCGCGCCGATCGCCAGACCCAGCGAATAGAGCGGCCAGGCGAGCAGCGCATAGACCGCGACGTCGAAGGTGAACAGGCCGTTGATGAAGAAAATAACGTCCGTCGTCGTGGAGGTGACGGCGTAGAAGGACATGATATTGGCGCGGATCACCGCCGCCGCCGCCGCGCTCGACAGCCAATAGGCGATCACGATGGGCCCCGACACGCCGGTCGAGCCGCCCGCCAGGCCCGCGACGAGGCCCAGGCCGAACGAGACCGGCGGCGTCGGCTGGTTGCGATAGCGCCAGCCCGTGACGAGCACGCCGAGCATGGCGAGCACGACGCCCGACAAGATCCAGCGCAACAGCAGCGGATCGGCGAATTTCAGCGCATAGGCGCCCACGGGCTGCATCAGGACGGCGCCGACCAGCATGGGCGCCAGCTCCTTCCAGCGCGCCTTGGGGAAATAGGTGTAGCCGTAGGGCGTCGCGCTCACGAGATCGAAGAGATAGAACACCGCGACGGCCTTGCGCGGGCCCAGCAGGGCCGCCGTCAGCGGGATGAAGATCAGCGCGCCGCCGAAGCCGGAAAAGCCGCGCACCACGCCCGACACCAGCACCACGGCCGCGAGAAACCAGGCGGTCGGCTGCAGGAGAAGCGCCCACGCCTCGGCGAACAGCGCGGCGACACTATGATCGGGAGACACCCAGAGAACTCCGAAGGCGGCGTGTTTCGCCTGCGGACTGGGAGCGCCCGCCGGCGACTGCTAGGCTCACTATATGCCCACGTCGCCGATTCGCATCATCGGGATCGATCCGGGCCTGCGCAACACAGGCTGGGGGATCATCGACACCGAAGGCTCGAAGCTCGCCTTCGTCGCCTGCGGAACCGTGCGCTCCGACGCGGCGGCGACCCTGAGCGAGCGCCTGCGCCAATTGTTCGACGGATTGGGCGAGGTGATCGCCGCCCATGCGCCGGTGGAGGCCGCGGTGGAGGAGACCTTCGTCAATCGCGATCCGCAATCGGCGCTGAAACTGGGACAGGCGCGCGGCATCGCCCTTGTCGCGCCCGCGCTCGCGGGCCTGCCGGTGGCGGAATATGCGGCCAACCTCGTGAAGAAGACCGTGGTGGGCGCGGGCCATGCGGAAAAGGCGCAGGTCGCGATGATGATCCGCGTGCTCCTGCCGCGCGCGGAGGCGAAAAGCGCCGACGCCGCCGACGCGCTCGCCATCGCCATCTGCCATGCGCAGCATCGCGGCGCGCGCGCGCTGGGCCTGCGCTGAGGCGCGCGCTAGACCTTGGATCACATGAACGCTTCGAATGAGCGCCGCATGCCTGAAAAAGCCGACATGACCCCGGCCGCGGATCTCCGCGATTCCCCCGCCGCCCATCTGCGTCTGGCGCTGGCCGTGCTGATCGGGACGATCGGCTCGATCGGCATGTGGTCCTTCGTGGTGGCCCTGCCCGCCGTGCAGGCGGATTTCGGTGCCAGCCGCGCCGACGCCTCCCTGCCCTATGCGCTCACCATGACGGGTTTCGCGCTGGGCGGCGTCGTATTGGGCCGTCTCGCCGACCGGCTGGGCGTGAGCGCGCCGCTGCTGATCGGGGCTTGCGCGCTGGGCTGCGGCTATGCGGGCGCGGCGCTGGCGCCCAATCTGGCGGTTTTCGCCGCCGCCCAGGCGCTTGTGGGCTTCGGCGCCTCCGCGAGTTTCGCGCCTTTGATGGCCGACCTGTCCCATTGGTTCGTCAAGCGGCGCGGCCTCGCCGTGGCCGTCGCCTCCTCGGGCAATTATCTCGCCGGCGCGATCTGGCCGCCCCTGCTGCAAACGGCGATCGAAACCGCAGGCTGGCGCGCGGCGCATCTGGGAACGGGCGCGCTGGCCTTCCTCGCCCTCGCGCCGCTCGCGCTGCTGATGCGCCGGCGCCTCGCCGCGCGCGCGGGGTTCGACGCGGTTCCCCGCCATGCGGACGCGCCCGCCTTCTCGCAGCGCGCGCTGCTGATCCTGCTGGCGGCGGCGGGCTTCTCCTGCTGCGTGGCCATGTCGATGCCGCAGGTCCATCTGGTGGCCTATTGCGCCGATCTCGGCTACGGCCCGGCGCGCGGCGCGCAAATG
>CAIXDD010000319.1 GCA_903918155.1 uncultured Hyphomicrobiales bacterium | reverse complement strand
CGATGGCGAAGGGCGTGATCGTCACGAGGATCAGGAAGAAGACGACGCCCATGGCGCCGCCGCCGCCGATCCGGCCGGCGAGTCGCAGGTCGCGCTTGAGCAGGGCCGCGAACATGCCGCTCATGCGCCCCCCAGCCGCAATTCGGCGACGTCGTGAAGGCCCAGCGGGGCGTGCGTGGCGGCCACGATCATGCCGCCCTCGGCGCGATGGCGCGCCATGCGCTCCGCGAAAAGGGCCTGCGCGCCGGCGTCCAGCGCGGTCGTGGGCTCATCGAGCAGCCAGAGCGTGCGGCGGCTCACCAGAAGGCGGGCGAGCGCGGCGCGCCGTTTCTGGCCTGCGGAAAGCCAGGCGGTCGGCGTATCCCTCACATGGGCGAGGTTCATCGCCGCCAATGCGTCGCGCGCGCTCAGGCCAGGCCCGCCGCCAAGGGCCTCGCGCCAGAAATCCAGATTTTCACCTGCGGTCAGCGCGCCCTTGATCGCATCGGAATGGCCGACGTAATGGGCCTGGGCGGAGAGCGGGGCGTCCGGGTCGGCGCCGGCGCCGCGCAGGCGGATCACGCCCGCCACAGGCTCCAGAAGCCCGGCAAGCGCGCGCAGCAGCGTGGATTTCCCCGCGCCATTGGGGCCGGTGAGCGCCAGCGCCGCGCCCGCGCGCAGTTCGAAGGCGAGGTTGGCGCACAGGGTGCGGCCGCCGCGCGCCAGCGTCAGTTTTTCGACGGTCAAAACCGCTGACATCGCAGGTCTCGCGCCTCGTTTGCGAATCGGCGCAGTCTTTACGCCGGATACGACAATGTTCGTGTAGCCCTTGGCGCAGAAATTATCTATAAGCCGCGCGTCTTTCCAACTTCTCGAGACCCCGGGACAAAACGATGGCCTCTCTCGACAGCTACAAGTGCCGCAAGAAACTCACGGTGGGAACCAAGACCTACCATTACTTTTCGCTGAAGCAGGCCGAGAAAAACGGGCTGAAAGGCATTTCGCAGCTCCCCTTCTCCATGAAGGTCCTGCTTGAGAATCTTCTGCGCTTCGAGGATGGCCGCTCCGTCACCAAGGAGGACATCGCCTCCGTCGCCACATGGCTCGTCAACAAGGGCAAGAAGGAAAAGGAAATCGCCTTCCGCCCGGCGCGCGTGCTGATGCAGGACTTCACCGGCGTGCCCGCCGTGGTGGATCTCGCCGCGATGCGCGACGCCATGACGAAGCTCGGGGGCAATCCCGACAAGATCAACCCGCTCGTCCCCGTCGATCTCGTGATCGACCATTCCGTGATCGTCGACGCGTTCGGCTCCTCGAAGGCGCTCAAGAAGAACGTCGATCTGGAATATCAGCGCAACGCCGAGCGCTATAACTTCCTGAAATGGGGCCAGGGCGCGTTCGACAATTTCCGCGTCGTGCCGCCGGGAACCGGCATCTGCCATCAGGTCAATCTCGAATATCTCGCCCAGACCGTCTGGACCCGCAAGGAGAAATACGCTCCCCCGCGCGGCAAGGCGACGACGGTGGAGGTCGCTTATCCGGATTCGCTGGTGGGCACCGACTCGCACACGACCATGGTCAACGGGCTTTCGGTTCTGGGTTGGGGCGTCGGCGGCATCGAGGCTGAGGCCTGCATGCTCGGCCAGCCCCTGTCCATGCTGCTGCCGGAAGTGATCGGCTTCCGCCTCAACGGCAAGCTGCGCGAAGGCGTCACCGCCACCGACCTCGTGCTCACCGTCACGCAGATCCTGCGCAAGAAGGGCGTCGTGGGCAAGTTCGTCGAATTCTTCGGCCCCGGCCTCGACTCGCTCTCCTTGGCCGACCGCGCGACGATCGGCAATATGGCGCCGGAATATGGCGCGACCTGCGGCTTCTTCCCCGTCGACGTGGAAACGCTCGATTACCTGAAGATGTCGGGCCGCGCGCCGGCGCGCATCGCGCTCGTCGAGAAATACGCCAAGGCGCAGGGCCTGTTCCGCACGCGCACGACGCCCGATCCGGTGTTCACCGACGAGCTTGATCTCGATCTCGCCCAGGTCGTCCCGTCCATGGCCGGCCCGAAGCGTCCGGAAGGCCGCGTGGCGCTGGAGAATGTCGGGGTCGGCTTCGCCGACGCGCTGGAGAAGGAATACCGCAAGAGCGCCGACAAGGATCAGCGCTACAAGGTCGACGGCAAAAATTACGATCTCGGCCACGGCGACGTGGCGATCGCGGCCATCACCTCCTGCACCAACACGTCCAATCCCAGCGTGCTGATCGGCGCGGGCCTGCTGGCGCGCAACGCCGTCGCCAAGGGCCTGACGGTGAAGCCGTGGGTGAAGACCTCGCTTGCGCCGGGCTCGCAGGTGGTCGGCGAATATCTCGCCAAGGCGGGCCTGCAGAAGGATCTCGACAAGCTCGGGTTCAATCTCGTGGGCTTCGGCTGCACGACCTGCATCGGCAATTCCGGCCCGCTGCCGGAAGAAATCTCCGACAGCATCAACAAGAACGGCATCGTCGCCGCCTCCGTGCTCTCCGGCAACCGGAATTTCGAAGGCCGCGTGAGCCCTGACGTGCAGGCGAACTATCTTGCTTCGCCGCCGCTCGTCGTCGCCTATGCGCTCGCCGGCTCGGTCACGAAGGACCTCACGAAAGAGCCCATCGGCAAGGGCAAGGGCGGCGCGGAGGTTTACCTGCGCGACATCTGGCCCAGCTCGAAGGAAGTGCAGACCTATATCGGCAAATACGTCACCAAGAAGATCTTCAAGGAGCGTTACGCCGACGTGTTCAAGGGCGACGTCAACTGGCGCAAGGTGAAGGCGCCCGCCGGCAAGACCTACAAATGGGACATGATGTCGACTTACGTGCAGAACCCGCCGTATTTCGAAGGCATGACCATGGAGCCCGCGCCGGTGAAGAACGTCGTGGACGCGCGCATCCTCGCCCTGTTCGGCGACAAGATCACGACCGACCACATTTCGCCGGCCGGCTCGATCAAGTTCGCGTCCCCTGCGGGACGCTGGCTGGCCGAGAGGCAGGTCCGCGAGGCCGATTTCAACCAATACGGCACGCGCCGCGGCAATCATGAAGTGATGATGCGCGGCACCTTCGCGAATATCCGCATCAAGAACTTCATGAACAAGGCCGCAGACGGCGCCGTGCTCGAAGGCGGCGCGACGCTTCACTATCCGTCGGGCGAAAAGCTGGCGATCTACGACGCCGCGATGAAATACGCCGCCGAGGAGACGCCGCTCGTCATTCTCGCGGGCGAGGAATATGGAAACGGCTCCTCGCGCGACTGGGCTGCGAAGGGCACGCGCCTTCTGGGCGTGCGCGCCGTCATCGCGCAGAGCTTCGAGCGCATTCACCGCTCGAATCTGGTCGGCATGGGCATCCTGCCGCTCACCTTCGAACAGGGCACGAGCTGGCAGAGCCTGGGCCTGACGGGCGAAGAGAAGGTGACCATTCTGGGCATCGAGAAGGGCCTCAAGCCGCGCCAGAAGATGGAAGCCCTCATCACTTACGCCGACGGCACGCAGAAAAAGACGCCCGTCGATTGCCGCATCATGACGCTCGACGAGCTCGAATACTTCCGTCACGGCGGCATCATGCAATATGTGATCCGTCAGCTGGCCGCCGCCTGAGCGGCCGGTCCGTCGATCCAGCCGCCGGCCTTCGGGCCGGCGGTTTCGTTTCGGGCTCCGTCTTGAGCGTCTCCCGTGAGCGTCGCCCGCGAACGGCGCCTCGAGCGCGTAGCGCGGCGACGCCGGACCCGCCTTGCCAACCTCCGCCGCCCCCGCTAGCAATCGCGGCGAATTCGACCCGAACCCGAGGACACTCACATGGCGACCTATAAGCTTTTCCTTCTGCCCGGCGACGGCATCGGCCCCGAAGTCATGGCGGAAGTGGAGAAAGTCGCCGCTTTCCTCGGTCAGGCGGGCGTGGCGCGTTTCGAGACCGAAAAGGGTCTCGTCGGCGGCTGCGCTTATGACGCGCATGGCCAGGCGATCAGCGAAAGCGACATGGCGCTCGCGCAATCGGCCGACGCCGTGATCTTCGGCGCGGTGGGCGGCCCCAAATGGGACAGCGTGCCTTACGACGTGCGCCCCGAAGCCGGCCTCCTGCGCTTGCGCAAGGATCTTGCGCTGTTCGCCAATCTGCGTCCCGCGATCTGCTATCCGGCACTCGCGGACGCCTCCTCGCTCAAGCGCGAAATCGTCGAGAACCTCGACATCATGATCGTGCGCGAGCTGACGGGCGGCGTCTATTTCGGCGAGCCCAAGCAGATCATCGATCTCGGGAACGGTCAGAAGCGCGGCATCGACACGCAGGTCTACGACACCTATGAGATCGAACGCATCGGCCGCGTCGCCTTCGAGCTTGCGCGCAAGCGGCGCAACAAGGTCACGTCCTCCGAGAAGCGCAACGTCATGAAGTCTGGCGTCTTGTGGAACGAGGTGATCACCGCCCTGCACAAGCGCGAATATTCCGACGTGGAGCTGGAGCATCAGCTCGCCGACGCGCTCGGCATGCAGCTCGTGCGCTGGCCGAAGCAGTTCGACGTCATCGTCACGGACAATCTGTTCGGCGACATGCTCTCCGACGTGGCGGCGATGCTGACGGGCTCGCTGGGCATGCTGCCGTCCGCCTCCCTGGGCGAAACCAATCCCAAGACGGGCAAGCGCAAGGCGCTTTATGAGCCCGTGCACGGATCCGCGCCCGACATCGCGGGCAAGGGCCTCGCCAATCCGATCGCGATGATCGGCTCCTTCGCCATGTGCCTGCGCTATTCCTTCGGAATGGGCGAGGCCGCCGACAAGATCGAGAAGGCCATCGCCGACGTGCTGGGCGCGGGCCTGCGCACCGCCGACATCAAGGGCGACGCGACCTCGACGGTCTCCACTGCGCAGATGGGCGAAGCGATCCTCGCCGAGCTGAAGAAGGCTTATTGATCCCGCGCGGCGGAGCGGGACGCGAGGGACTTGTCGAGGCCTTTGCTCAGGCCCTTCCCCTTGCTTCTCAGCTCCGTCGACGAGAGGGCGGAGCGCGGGCCGTGCAGGAAAACGAATCCCGGCGCGCCCGCATCCGCGAGCAGCGCGCCGTCGGCTTCGTCCAGCCGACGCCGTGCGAGGTAATGCGCCGCGCGGCTGTGCGCGGCCTTCAACGTCGAGGCGGGCCTGTCGATCACCGCGATGGGCGCCAGATTCGCAATGTCGCGCCAGCGCTGCCAGCGATGGAACGAGGCGAGATTGTCTGCCCCCATGATCCAGACGAATTTCGTCCCGGGGCACCGTTTCACGAGATAATCGATCGTGTCGAACGTGTAGCGCGTGCCGATGCGCGCCTCCACGTCGGTCACGACGATGCGCGGGTGGCGCGCAAGATCGGCTGCGGCCTTCAGGCGCATGTCGAGCGGCGGCAGGCCTGAATTCTCCTTCAGCGGATTGCCCGGCGTGACGAGCCACCAGACGGCGTCCAGCTTCAGCCGCTGCAATGCGATCAGGCTTGCGAGGCGATGGCCTTCGTGGGGCGGGTTGAATGTGCCGCCGAACAGGCCGATGCGCATGCCCCGTCCATGGCGCGGCAGGCGCACGGGCGCATTGTGGTGCGCGGGACCCAGGCCGGGGCGTTCTAGCGCGGGCGCCGTCGCCGAAGCGTCGGCCGCGCGCGTCTTGGCGTCCCCGCTTATGGCCGCACCTGTCCGGCGCCGCGCACGCGATATTTGAACGAGGTCAATTGCTCAAGGCCGACGGGCCCGCGCGCGTGCATGCGCCCTGTGGCGATGCCGATCTCCGCGCCGAAGCCGAATTCTCCGCCGTCGGCGAATTGGGTGGACGCATTGTGCAACACGATCGCGGAATCCACTTCGCGCAGAAAGCGCTCCGCCCGCGCGTCATTGCTGGTGACGATGCAATCGGTGTGGTGGGATCCATAGCGCTCGATGTGATCCATCGCCGCATCGAGGCCGTCGACGACCTTGGCGGAAATCACGGCGTCCAGATATTCGGTGCGCCAATCCTCCTCGGAGGCGGGCTTCACGCGCGGATCGGCCTGTTGCGCGGCCGCGTCGCCGCGCACTTCGCAGCCTGCGTCGATCAACATGGAGACGAGGGGGGCGAGATGGGTCGCCTGCGCCGCGCGGTCGACCAGCAAGGTCTCCGCCGCGCCGCAAATGCCGGTGCGCCGCAGTTTCGCGTTGCGCAGGATGGTCCGGGCCATGTCCAGATCGGCTTCGCCGTCCACATAGACGTGCACGATCCCTTCGAGATGGGCGAAGACCGGCACGCGCGCTTCATCCTGCACGCGCGCGACGAGGCTCTTGCCGCCGCGCGGCACGATCACGTCGACGTTCCCGTCCAGACCGCGCAGCATTTCGCCGACGGCCGCGCGGTCCCGGGTGGGAACGATCTGGATCGCCGCGTCCGGCAGATTGGCGTCGCGCAAGCCGGCGACGAGGCATTCATGGATGAGGGAAGACGAATGGAACGAATCCGAGCCGCCGCGCAGGATCGCCGCATTGCCCGCCTTCAGGCAAAGCGCGCCAGCGTCCGCCGTCACATTGGGGCGGCTTTCATAGATCACGCCGACGACGCCCAGCGGCGTCGCCACGCGCTCGATCTTCAAGCCGTTGGGCCGGTCGAAGGTCGCGAGCACGCGGCCCACGGGGTCGGGCAAAGCGGCGATGTCCTCCAGCCCGCGGGCCATGGCGTCCACCCGTTTGGCGTCGAGCATCAGGCGGTCGAGATTGGCCTTGCTGGCGCCGGCCTGCGTGGCGGCCTCCATGTCGCGCGCATTGGCGGCGACGATGTCGGTCGCGCGCGCGCGCAAGGCGGCGGCGGCGGCGGCGAGCGCGCGGTTCTTGGCCTGCGTCGAGGCGAGGCCCAGCGAATGGGCGGACGCGCGGGCGCGCCGGCCCAGATCGCGCATCAGGTCGATCACGGAAGGAGCCGCAGAGGCCTTTTCGCTGGTCATGGTCGAGGTCCGGTGGATCGGCGGTGAAATGCTCACTTGAAGCATAACAGGTTCGGGAAGCGGTCGGTAGGCGCCGAAGGCGCGGTTCAATCGCCCACCAAAGCCATGTCGTCGCGATGGATCATCTCCGCGCGGCCCGGCGCGCCCAGCACGGCTTCGATGTCGCGGGAATTGCGGCCCACGAGCTGGCCGGCCTCGGCGGCGTCATAGGCCACGAGGCCGCGGCCGATTTCGGCGCCGCCCGCATCGCGGATCAGCACGCAATCGCCGCGGGCGAACGCGCCCTCAACGCGGATCACGCCGGCCGGCAGCAGGCTGCCGCCCTTGACGATCGCGCGCGCCGCGCCCGCGTCCACATGAACGACGCCGCGCGGCTCAAGCGAACCGGCGATCCATTTCTTGCGCGCCGTGATGGGATTCGACGGCGTGAGAAACCATGTGCAGCGCGCGCCCTGCGCTATGGCGCGCACAGGATGGGCGACGCGGCCGTCGGCGATCACCATATGCGCGCCGCCGCCGACCGCGATCTTCGCCGCCTCGACTTTCGTGCGCATGCCCCCGCGCGACAATTCGCTCGCCGCCCCGCCCGCCATGGCCTCGATCTGCGCCGTGATGCGCGGCACGACGGGAATGAGTTTCGCGTTGGGGTCTTCGTTCGGCGGCGCGTCATAGAGGCCGTCGACGTCGGAGAGCAGAACGAGGAGATCCGCGCTGGCCATCGTCGCCACGCGCGCGGCCAGCCGGTCGTTGTCGCCGTAGCGGATCTCCGTCGTGGCGACCGTATCGTTCTCGTTGATGATCGGCACGGCGCGCATCTCCACGAGCCGGCCGATGGTCGCGCGCGCGTTGAGATAGCGGCGGCGTTCTTCGGTGTCGTTGAGCGTCACGAGAATCTGTCCCGCCGTCATGCCGCGCGCGGAGAGGATCTCCGACCATGCGCTGGCGAGGGCGATCTGGCCGACGGCGGCCGCCGCCTGGCTGTCCTCCAGCTTCAGCGGGCCGCCGGGCAATTTCAGCACCGAGCGCCCCAGCGCGATGGAGCCGGAGGAGACGACGAGCACGTCGCGTCCGTCCCTGTGCAGGTCGGCGAGATCGTCGGCCAGCGCCTCAAGCCAGGCGCGCTTCACCTCGCCCTGCGTCTGGTCGACGAGCAGGGACGAGCCGACTTTCACGACGATCCGGCGGAAGGTTGAGAGGGTTGGCGTCGTCATCGCGCGCGTTCGCTTCGCTTTCTCTTGCGTTGGGTCAGGGCGTCCAAGAGGCGGGCGGCGGAGACAGGGCGGCTTCCTCTTCGCGCGCGGCCTCCATGGCGCGCGCAAGCGCGCGCAGCGCGTCTTGCACGCCGGCGGTCGTGGCCGACGACAAAAGCATGGGCGGCGGGCGTTTCTCGCCGTCCTGCAGGGTCGGGCCCGCGCTGCGCATCGCGCGCTTGAGGCGCTCGATTTGAGTCTTCAACGTTTCAGGATCCACGCTGTCGACTTTCGACAGCGCGACGATCTCGCGTTTTTGGTCCAGCCCATTGCCATAGGCCTCCAGTTCGCCGCGCACGATCTTGTAGGCCTGTCCTGCATGTTCGCATCCCGCGTCCACGAGATGAAGCAACACGCGGCAACGCTCCACATGGCCGAGGAAACGGTCGCCGAGGCCTAGCCCCTCATGCGCGCCTTCGATGAGTCCGGGGATGTCGGCGAGCACGAATTCCCGCTCGTCGACGCGCACGACGCCGAGGCCCGGATGCAGGGTCGTGAAGGGATAATCGGCGATCTTCGGTTTCGCCGCCGAGACCGCGGCCAGGAAAGTGGATTTGCCGGCGTTGGGCAGCCCGACCAGCCCGGCGTCGGCGATGAGCTTGAGGCGCAGCCAGATCGTGCGCTCCTCGCCCGTCTGGCCCGGATTGGCGCGACGCGGCGAGCGGTTCGTCGAGGTGGTGAAATGCAGATTGCCGAACCCGCCATTGCCGCCGCGCGCGATGACCACTTCCTGACCGACTTCCGTCAGGTCCGCGATCAAGGTTTCGTTGTCTTCCTCGAAAATCTGGGTGCCGACGGGCACTTTCAGGACGACGCTGCGGCCCTTGCCGCCTGCGCGGTTGCGGCCCATGCCGTGCATGCCGGTGCCGGCCTTGAAATGCTGCTGATAGCGATAATCGATGAGCGTGTTGAGGCCGTCGACGCAATGGGCGATCACGTCGCCGCCGCGTCCGCCGTCGCCCCCGTCCGGCCCGCCGAATTCGATGAATTTCTCACGACGGAAAGACACGGCGCCGCCGCCGCCGTCGCCCGAACGAATGTAGATTTTGGCCTGATCGAGAAATTTCATGACGAATGCCTATCCGGGCGGCGCCCGACAGGCAACGCCAAACAATGGGGTGCGGCTCAGGCCGCGTTTTCGGCCGGCGGCAGAAGCCGCGCGCGACGGAAGCGTTCGCAGGCGACGACGCCGCCGCGCGCCGGCAGATCCGCGAGTCCGCTCCCCTGGGAGTCGAAGCCGCATTTCTCCAGAACGCGCCGCGACGCGGCGTCTCCGGCGCGGATGCGCGCCTGAATCTCTTCGACGGGGGCGACGCGCAGGGCCAGATCGAGCGCGCCCTGCGCCGCCTCGCTCATCAGCCCCTGTCTCTGGCTGGCGCGGCCCAGCCAGAAGCCAAGGGTCGCCGCGCCGGGCCGGGTTCCATGCAGGCCCACCACGCCGATCGGCTCGCCGGGGCGGCTTTTCAGGGTCAGGACCAGCACGAGGGATTCGCCGGCCGCGTTCGCGCGTCGGCTGGCGAAGATCCAGCCCGCCGCGTCCTGCTCCGTATAGGGATGGGGAAGGCTGGCGGTCATCTCGGCCACATGGGGATCCCCGCCCAGACGCGCCAGCGCCCGCGCGTCGGACGCGCGCGGCCAGCGCAGCCAGAGCCGCGGGGTCTCAAGCCGGAACACGTCGTCGCGCAGAAGATCGGGAAACATGATCGCGTCCAGTCCAGTTCGACGTCCGGCCTCGACCGGGCGACGGCGCCAAAGAAAAAGGGAGACCAGAGGCCTCCCCGTAAATCCGGCGTCCGGACCTGTCGCGATCGCTCGGGAAGGGTCCGCGGGGCGTGACGCCGGCGGGCCCTTCGTTCGAGCCTCGCCTTATTCGGCGGCCTGCAGTTTCTGGGCCGGCACGACCGACACGGAATCGCGGAATTTCGAGGCCTTGAACTCGACCTTCCCGTCCACGAGCGCGAAGAGCGTGTGGTCCTTGCCGATGCCGACATTGCGGCCCGGATGCCATTTCGTGCCGCGCTGGCGGACGAGAATGTTGCCGCTGACGACGCTTTCGCCGCCGAACTTCTTGACGCCGAGGCGACGGCCGTCGGAATCGCGGCCGTTGCGGGACGAGCCGCCTGCCTTTTTGTGAGCCATTTTCCTGCTCCTGAATTCGTCAGAGCGCCTCAGACGCTCTCGGGTTGAACATGGGGCGGTCCCTCAGGACCGCGCGCGCTCTCGCGCTCAGGCGGCCTTGATCTCGGTGATCCGGACGATCGTCAGGTCCTGACGATGGCCGCGCTTGCGCTTCGAATTCTTGCGGCGGCGCTTCTTGAAGGCGATGACCTTCTCGCCGCGCGTCTGCTCGACGATCTCGCCGAACACCTTGGCGCCGGCCACATTGGGCGCGCCAAGCTTCACATCGTCGCCGTCGGCGACCATGAGAACGTCTTCAAAGGTGACCTTCGAGCCGGCGTCCCCGGCGAGGGTCATGATCGTGATTTCGTCTTGGGCGGCGACGCGATATTGCTTGCCGCCGGTTTTGATGACTGCGAACATCGTCTTCTTCCGTGTTCATCCGGGCTGGCGGGTGCCGCCCGGCTTTTTGACAGTGGAACCAGCGCGCCCTGTACCCGCAATGGCGAACCGGGACGGCGCGCCAAAACGAAAACGCGCGGCGGACGCCGCGCTGAGCCCGGCTCTTATGCCGGCGCGCCCTGCTCGAGTCAAACGCTTTCGGTCCCAAAAGCCCCTCAAGTCCCTCTCCGGACGGTCCGGACGCCGCCCCGCCTGACCCGTTCGCGGCCCGCCGGTGGTTCGCCAGTGGTTTGATTGACAAGGCGGGACCCCAATCTTATCTCTGACCGGGCTTTCGCAGGGCCTGTTTCGCAGGCCCTGTCAGGGTCCCGCGATTTGCGCATGTCCGAGGTCGCGCGCGCATCCGGACGTCGGAATTCGATCTGTCGGAGTTCGGGCGTCAGGCGGCTGGCTGGGGTTTGTCTGGGGCTGTCTGTCGGCCATTCGCCTGCGGCCGATTTCCCGGGGCCGTCCGCCCGGGGCCCCTCGCCCAGAAACGGGCATGAAAAACAAGGGTTTCTGATGCTCGCCGCCTTTGCGAAAAAGATTTTCGGCTCCGCCAACGATCGCCGCCTCAAGAGCCTGGCCCCCAAGGTCGCCGCGATCAACGCGATGGAGGCGCAGCTCGCCGGGCTCAGCGACGACGAGATCCGCGCCCAGACCGAAAAATTCCGCGCCGAACTGGCCGCCGGCAAGACCCTCGACGATCTCCTCGTTCCCGCCTTCGCCACCGTGCGCGAGGCGGCCAAGCGCGCCCTCGGCCAGCGGCATTTCGTCGTGCAGCTGATCGGCGGCATGGTGCTCCACGAAGGGGGCATCGCCGAAATGCGCACGGGCGAAGGCAAGACGCTCGTCGCCACCCTCGCCACTTATCTCAACGCGCTCGCCGGCGAAGGCGTGCATGTGGTGACGGTCAACGATTATCTCGCCCGCCGCGACGCGGAATGGATGGGCCGCGTCTATACGTTTCTCGGCATGAGCGTCGGCGTCATCGTCCATGGTCTGGACGACGAGGAACGCCGCGCCGCCTACGCCGCAGACATCACCTATGGCACGAACAACGAGTTCGGCTTCGATTATCTGCGCGACAATATGAAATATGAATTGTCGAATATGGTGCAGCGCGCGCATTCTTTCGCCATCGTCGACGAAGTGGACTCGATCCTCGTCGACGAGGCGCGCACGCCGCTCATCATTTCCGGTCCCTCGGAAGACAAGTCGGATCTTTATTTCGCCGTCGATCGCCTGATCCCGATGCTGACGCGCGAACATTACGAGATCGACGAGAAACAGCGCACGGCCAATCTCACCGAAGCGGGCAATGAACGCATCGAGGAATTGCTGGCGGAGGCCGGGCTCCTGCGCGAAACCTCCCTCTATGACGCCAGCAACGTCACCATCGTGCACCATGTGCAGCAGGCGCTGAAGGCGCATACGCTGTTCCAGCGCGACAAGGAATATATCGTGCGCAACGGCGAAGTCGTCATCATCGACGAATTCACCGGCCGCATGATGCCGGGACGCCGCTTCTCGGAGGGCTTGCACCAGGCGCTCGAGGCCAAGGAGGGCGTAGCCGTCCAGCCCGAGAACGTGACGCTCGCCTCCATCACGTTTCAGAATTACTTCCGCCTGTACAAGAAACTCGCCGGCATGACCGGCACGGCCGCGACCGAGGCCGACGAATTCGCCGAGATCTACAGGCTCGACGTGGCGGAGATTCCCACCAATCGCCCAGTCGCCCGCGTGGACGAGGACGACGAAGTCTATCGCTCGGGCGAAGAGAAGCTGCGCGCCATCATCCGCGAGATCGAAGCCGCCAACGCCAATATGCAGCCGATGCTGGTCGGCACGACCTCGATCGAAAAATCCGAGCAATTGGGCGAAATGCTCAAGGCGCAGGGATACAAGCAGATCGATTTCGAAGATCCGCGCGGGCTGCAGGCGCTCTACGCCGCGGCGCGCGCCGGCAAGCCGTCGCGGCAATTCGCCATCCTGAACGCGCGCTTCCATGAGCAGGAGGCCTTCATCGTCGCGGAGGCGGGCGTGCCGGGCGCCATCACCATCGCGACCAATATGGCCGGCCGCGGCACCGACATCCAGCTCGGCGGCAACGCCGACATGCGCGTGCTGCAGGAATGCGGCGCGCTTGAGGACGAGGTCGCGCGCAAGGCGAAGGAAGACGAGATCCGCGCCGAGGTGGCCAACTTCAAGGAGCGCGCGCTCGCCGCCGGCGGCCTCTACATCATCGGCACCGAACGCCACGAGAGCCGGCGCATCGACAATCAGCTGCGCGGCCGCGCGGGCCGGCAGGGCGATCCCGGCCGGTCGAAATTCTTCCTGTCGCTGCAGGACGACCTCATGCGCATCTTCGGTTCGGAGCGCATGGACGCGATGCTGACGCGCCTTGGCCTCAAGGAAGACGAGGCCATCGTCCATCCCTGGATCAACAAGGCGCTCGAAAAGGCGCAGCAGAAGGTCGAAGCCCGCAATTTCGACATCCGCAAGAACATCCTCAAATATGACGACGTCGCCAACGACCAGCGCAAGGTGGTCTTCGAGCAGCGTCGCGAGATGATGGCGCTCGAGTCCGTCGAAGAGACGGTCGCCAATATGCGCGCCAATGTGCTCGACGAGCTTGTCGCCCGCCACATCCCCCGCGAGTCCTATCCTGAAGCCTGGGGCATCGAGGCGCTGTCGGCCGATCTCGCCTTGCTCAACCTCAATCCGCCCGTCGCGGACTGGGCGAAAGAAGAAGGCATGGGAGAGGAGGAGATCTCCGCCCGCATCCACGCCTTCGCCGACGAGGTTTACGCGGGCCGCGTCGAGCGCAACACGCCCGACGTGATGCGCATGGTGGAGAAGCAGGTCGTCCTGCAGGTGCTCGATTATTTCTGGCGCGAACATCTCGTGCAGCTGGAGCATTTGCGGCAGGTGATCGGGTGGCGCGGTTACGCCCAGCGCGACCCCCTCAACGAATACAAGTCCGAGGCCTTCGAGCTGTTCAACGCCCTCATCGCGCGTTGGCACGAAATGGCGACGCAGCAATTGCTGAACGTCGAAGTGTCGTTCGATCAGCCGGCGCCTGAGGCGCAGGAGTCCGCACAAGCCGCGCTCGTCGATCTCGACGAGGTGAACGCGCGCATCGCGGCCGGCGAGTTCGCGCCCGAGAATCTTCTGTTCCAGAACGCAGCGCTCGCTCCGGTTGAATCGGAAGTCGTCCGCGACCCCGCCGATCCCGACACATGGGGCAAGGTGGGACGCAACGAACCTTGCCCTTGCGGCTCCGGCAAGAAGTACAAGCACTGCCACGGGACGTTGGGCTGAGCGACGGCTCGTCTGCGCACAGGCGGCGGCATTCGTTCGAATGCGCTCGCTCTTCGACCGCTTAGTCCTCCGATTGACCGCTTGGCCCTCTGATTAACGGTTTGGCCCTCTGACGATCCAGCCTTCCGGCGATTATGAGATCGCGCAATCTTAGGTTTTGCGTCAGGGGCGCCAGCTTTGCGGCGGGCGTTTCGCATAGCCCAGTCCATGTTATATAGACTTATATTTTATTGATTCGCGAGATTTGCTTGTGCTCCCTCCGAACCGTCAATTCGGGTTCTTTTTCGCGGGCGTTTTCGCCTGCGTCGCGGCCTATTGCGCCTATAAGGGCTATGGTTTCGCTGCGATCCTGGGCTGGCTGATCGCCGGCGCGGTCGCGGGGCTGGTCGCCCAATTCGCGCCTGAGCGTCTCGCCCCCTTCAACAGGGCGTGGATGGCTCTGGGCGATCTCCTCAGCAAGATCGTCAGCCCTCTCGCGCTCGGCGTCATTTTCTTCGGGATCATCACGCCCACCGCCTTGATCGGCCGCCTGTTCCGCCGGGACGAATTGCGTCTTGGAAAGGCTGACGTCCGCTCGCATTGGATCGACAGATCACCCCCCGGGCCGGACGGGGCGTCGTTCAAAAATCAATTCTGACCGCCTGATTGCCGAGGACGCGATGGATTTCATCAAAGAATTATGGGCGTTCCTGCGCGCGCGCCGGAAAGTCTGGTTGGCTCCGATCATCATGGTGATGGTGATGATCGGCGCGGTGCTGATCGCTGCGAAGGGCTCCGTCGTCGCGCCCTTCGTCTACACGCTATTTTGAACACGAAGCCCTTTTGACCACATGAAGATTCTTGGCGTTTCAGCCTATTACCATGACGCGGCGGCCTGTCTGGTCATCGACGGCGAGATCGTCGCCGCCGCCCAGGAAGAGCGCTTCACGCGAAAGAAGCATGACGCGGGCTTTCCCGCGCATGCCATCCGCTATTGTCTGGAAGAGGGAGGGCTCGCCCCTTCCGATCTCGATTATGTGGCCTTTTACGACAAGCCCTTTCTCAAGTTCGAACGGTTGATCGAAACCTATCTCGCTTTCGCGCCGCGCGGGTTCAAGAGTTTCGCGACGTCGCTGCCGGTCTGGTTGAAAGACAAGCTCTTCCAAAAGACGACCATCGTCGGCGCCTTGAAGGACTCGCTTGGCGCAGACATCGACTGGCGTTCGAAACTTTTGTTTTCGGAACACCATCTCAGTCACGCCGCCTCGGCCTTTTATCCGTCGCCCTTCGAGGACGCGGCGGTCCTGACGATGGACGGCGTGGGCGAATGGGCCACCACCGCATGCGCGATCGGCTCCGGTCGCCAGCTTTCCATTCACAAGGAAATCCACTTTCCCCATTCGCTGGGGCTCTTGTATTCCGCCTTCACCTATTACGCGGGCTTCAAGGTGAATTCCGGCGAGTACAAGGTGATGGGGCTCGCCCCCTATGGCGAGCCCAAATATCTTGGCCTCATCAAGGACCATCTCATCGACATCAAGGACGACGGCTCGTTCCGGCTGGATATGAGCTATTTCAATTATTGCACCGACCTCACGATGACGAACGCCAAATTCGCCGACCTGTTCGGCGGGCCGCCGCGGCAGGCGGAAAGCTGGCTCACACAACGCGAAATGGATCTGGCGGCGTCCGTGCAGGCGGTGACGGAAGAAATCGTCCTGAAGCTCGCGAAGGGCATCCGCAAGGAAACCGGACAAAAGCATCTGTGCCTCGCCGGCGGCGTGGCGCTGAATTGCGTGGCCAATGGCAAGCTGCTGCGCGAGAGGGTTTTTGACGATATCTGGATTCAGCCTGCGTCAGGCGATGCGGGCGGCGCGGTCGGGGCAGCGCTCGGCGCCTATCATCTGATGCTGGAGCGTCCGCGCGTCGCGCAGGCGAGCGACGGCATGAAAGGCGCCTATCTCGGCCCTGAATTTGGACAAGACGATATCGAGGCGAGGCTCAGGGGCGCCGGCGCCGTGTTTGAGTCGGTCAGCGAAGAGGACATGATCGCGCAAACGGCCCAGGCGCTTGCGGAGGGAAAGGCCGTCGGCTGGCATCAGGGCCGCATGGAGTTCGGTCCCCGCGCGTTGGGCGCGCGCTCCATTCTTGCGGATCCGCGATCGCCATCGGTGCAGAAACAGCTGAACCTCAAGGTGAAATATCGCGAATCCTTCCGCCCCTTCGCGCCCAGCGTCTTGCGCGAACATGTGAGCGAATGGTTCGATCTCGACTGCGACAGCCCCTATATGCTGCTG
>CAIXDD010000318.1 GCA_903918155.1 uncultured Hyphomicrobiales bacterium | reverse complement strand
TCTGGGCCTCGGCCACCGCCTGGATGCGGGTGGGATCGCCCAACAGGATGCACTTGGCAATGCCGCGCTCGGCGCAGATTGCCGCCGCCTGGATGGTGCGGGGTTCGTCGCCCTCGGGCAGCACGATGGTGCGGGCCAGAGCGCGGGCGCGCTGTTCGTCTTCGCGCTCGTCTGGACCCTGTCGGGCGACGCGCTCGCGGGAGCGGTCGCCGCCGCTGCGGACGCGCTGCTGCGCCCGGCCGCGCGCCGGCTCGCCAAACGCGCGCAGGACCGGCGCGACCAGAAGCGCGACGTCTATGCGGACGGGGGCGGCATCTGAACGCCTGCGCTTGCAGCGCCGGCCGAAACCCTGTCAATTGGCGCGACCGAACGACAGGGGGGAGTTTCGATGACGCAGGCGCAGGCAAGCGGAAAGGTCTGGCTCGACATGGATCAGGAGGCGCTCGACCGCGCCTATGACCAGACGTTCTGGGCGCCCAATCAGGACATGACCTCGGCGCGCCGCAGCGCCGCCGCCGCCGAAGCCTTCGCGCGCCTGCCCCATGAGCGCATCCGCTACGGGTCCACGCCCATCGAATCCTATGATTTCTATTCCTGCGGCAAGGCGGGCGCGCCCATCGTCGCCTTCATCCACGGCGGCGCGTGGCGCTCGGGCGACGCGTCCATTTTCGCGCATCTGGCCGAGCCTTTTCTCGCCAATGGCGCCCATGTCGCGGTGCTGGACTTCACCAATATCGATCCCGTCGACGGCCATCTCGAAATCATGGTCGCGCAGGTGCGCGCGGGCGTGGCGCAGGTCGTCCGCAACGCCGCCGCCCATGGCGGCGACGGGCGCGTTTTCGTGATGGGCCATTCCTCGGGCGCGCATCTGGCGAGCTGCGTTCTCGTCGCCGACTGGCGCGCCCATGGCGTAGCCGACAAGCCGCTGGCGGGCGCGCTGCTCATGTCGGGCATGTATGAGCTTGAGCCCGTGCGCCGCTCCAAGCGCTCGCTTTATGTGAAATTCACCGATGCGCTGGTGGAGGATCTGAGCGCGATGCGTCATATCGCGCGCATTCATTGTCCCGTCGTCGTCGCCCATGGCGATCAGGAATCGCCCGAATTCATGCGCCAGGCGCGCGATTTCGCCGACGCGCTGAAGGCGGCCGGCAAGCTCGCCGATTTCCTTGTGGTGAAGGGAACGAACCATTTTGAAATGCTCGAATCCTTCCACAATCCTTATGGCTTCGTAGGGCGGGCGGCGCAGGCGCTCGTGCGCGGGGGCTGAACGGGCATGGATTTCGCGCGCACCGCCGACAATCCGCCGCCGCCGGGGGGGATCGTCTCGCGGGCGCGCACGGCCGACGGCGCGGCGATCCGCGTCGCGCGCTGGCATCCGCAGGGGCGCGCGCGCGGCAGCGTGCTGATCGCGCAGGGGCGGGCGGAATTCATCGAGAAATATTTCGAGACCGTGGGCGAATTGCTCGCGCGCGGCTTCTGCGTGGTGACGTTCGACTGGCGCGGGCAGGGCCTGTCGGATCGCGAACTCCCCGATCGCCGCAAAGGCCATATCGACGATTTCGCGATCTATGAGCGCGATCTCGATGCGGTCG
>CAIXDD010000317.1 GCA_903918155.1 uncultured Hyphomicrobiales bacterium | reverse complement strand
GGTGAAATACACCGCCACGCGGCATGAATGTTTCGTCAGCGATTATCAGGGCCGCGACCTCACGGTGAAAATGGAGCTGGCCCTGCGCAAGGACGGCCGCTTCCTCGCGCTGCGCACCGACAATGTGAGCAATGTCGGCGCGCGCTGCGTGTCGCTCTCGCCTTTGGGCAAGGGCTCGGGCCTCGTGACGGGCTCCTATGACATTCCCGCCGCGACCTTGCGCGCGCGCGCGGTCTTCACCAACACCACGCCGACGCAGGCCTATCGCAGCTCCGGCCGTCCGGAGGTGAATTTCGCCATCGAGCGGATCATCGACACGGCGGCGCGGGAATTCGGCTTCGACCGGATCGCGCTGCGCAAGAAGAATCTCGTGAAGGCCAAGGCCTTCCCTTACGCCAATGCGGTCGGCGCGGTTTATGACAGCGGCGATTACGCCGCGCAAATGGCGCTCGCCATGGAGATTTCCGATTGGGCGGGCTTTCCCGCGCGCAAGCGCGCCGCCGCAAGACGGGGCCTGCTCGCGGGGCTGGGCATGGGCCATTACGTGGAATCCTCCATCGGCGCGCCCAAGGAACGCGCCGAGATCACCGTGAAGGCGAACGGCCGCACGACCTGCGTGATCGGCACGCAACCCAGCGGCCAGGGCCATGAAACGAGTTTCGCGCAAGTCGTCGCCGAACGCCTCGGCCTGCCGCTCGACACCGTCGACATCGTGCTCGGCGACACCGCTATCGTGAGCGTGGGCGGGGGCTCGCATTCCGGCCGCTCCATGCGCCATGCGGGCACGGTGATCTCGAAAGGCTCGGACGCCTTAATCGAGAAAGCCAAGGCAATCGCCGCCCTTCTGCTGCGCGCCGACAAGGCCGACATGGCGTGGGAGAACGGGCGCGTCGTGCAGAAGGGAACGAACCAATCCTTCGATCTCTATGACCTCGCCCGCGCCATCGAGGGCGCCGCCCTGCCCGGCGACCTGAAGGACGGCGTCGCGATCGTCTGCGACAACGAGATGCACGAGCCCGTCTTCCCCAATGGCTGCGCCATTTGCGAGGTCGAGGTCGATCCGCAGACGGGACGTTACGTCATCACGCGCTATGCGGCGGTGGACGATGTGGGCCGCTGCATCAATCCCATGATCGTGCATGGACAAACGCATGGGGGCATCGTGCAGGGCGTGGGGCAGGCCATCGGCGAACTCTGCGCGCTCGACCGCGACAGCGGTCAGCCGGTCGCGGCGTCGCTGATGGATTACCACATGCCCCGCGCCGACGAGTTCCCCTTCTTCCGCACGGAGATCGCGGAAGTGCTCTCGCCCACCAATCCGCTTGGCGTGAAGGCCGGCGGCGAAGGCGGCACCACGCCGGCGCTGTCGTGCGTGGTGAACGCGCTTTGCGACGCGCTGCAGGATTATGGCGTGCGCGACATTCAGATGCCGGCGACGCAATTCGCCGTCTGGCGCGCCATCGAGCGCGGACGCCGGATGAAAGACCAACGGGAAAACGCCAAAGGAGCCGCCCAGTGAGCCATATCGCCATCGATCTCATCTGCTTTCCCGGAGCGCCGAACTTGCCGATTTTCGCAGCTCTCAAGAAGGGCTGGTTCGAAGAGGCGGGCGTGAGCGTGAACATGAACACCACGCCCAATTCCGCCTTTCAGGCCGAAAATCTCGCCGCGGGGAAATTCCAGATCGCAGGCACCGCTTTCGACAATGTCGTCGCCTATCAGGAGGGCCAGGGCGCGGTCGCGTTGAAGGATACGGATTTCTTCGCCTTCATGGGCGCGACGCAAGTGGAGCTCGCCTTCATCACGGCGCCGGACATCAAGTCCTATGCGGATCTGAAGGGCAAGTCGCTCGCGCTCGACGCGCTCTCCACGGGCTTCGCCTTCTGCCTTTATGAAATGCTGGCGAAGAACGGGCTCAGCAAGGCCGATTACCAGATGGTTCCCGTGGGCGCGACGCCGGCGCGGTGGGAGTCCGTGAAGGCGGGCCAGCATGTGGGCACGCTCACCATCGAGCCCTTCACCAGCATCGCGCGCAATCAGGGTTTCCACGCGCTCGACACGTCGACCACTGTGTTTCCCGCCTATCAGGGCGGCGCCTTCGCGGCCAGCCGCGCATGGGCGGCGGCCAATCCCGACGCGCTCAAGGGATTCATCCGCGGCTATCTGAAGGGACTCGCTTGGACGCTCGATCCCGCCAATCGTGACGAAGCCAGCGCGATCCTTCTGGAGAACATGCCGGAGATCAAACCTCAGGTCGTCGGCGCGGTGATGAATTCGCTTCTGTCGCCGCGCTCCGGGCTCACGCCCAAGGCCGCCATGCTGATGGAGGGCGTGAACACCGTGCTCGACCTGCGCTCGCGCTATGGATCTGGCGGGCGCCTGAGCGACCCGGCCAAATATATCGACCTGACCTATTATCGCGACGTCGCAGGCTGACGCGCGCCGGCGCAAGCCGACGCCGCAGGCGAGCGAAGCGGGAGGGGGCGCGAGGCGCCCGCTTTTTATTGCTGGACCGCTTCGCCATGCAGCGCGAGGTCGAGGCCTTCGCGCTCGCCGTCCGCATCCACGCGCAGCGGCGTGAAGAGACGGGTGAGGCCGAGCGAGATCAAGGTGCCCACGACGCACCAGGCGGTCGTGACGACGACGCCCAGAGCCTGCACGCCGAGCTGGGCGGGATTGCCCTCGATCAGGCCTGAAACGCCCGCCGCCTCGGGGGTCGCGGACAGCCAGCCCGTGGCGAAGACGCCGACCGCCAGCAAACCCAGCATGCCGCCCACGCCGTGCACGCCGAACACGTCTAGCGAGTCGTCGTATTTCAGGCGATGTTTCACGATGATGCAGAACCAATAGCAGACCGCGCCCGCGACCGCGCCGATCACGACGCCATGGGCCGGCGTCACGAAGCCCGAAGCCGGCGTGATCGTGCCAAGTCCCGCGACGGCGCCCGAGACGATGCCCAGAACCGAAGGCTTGCCGCGATGGACCCATTCGATCGCCGCCCAGACGATCGCGCCCGCGCAGGCCGCCAGATGGGTCGAGGCGATGGCGAAGACCGCGCGCGAGCCCGCGCCCAGCGCCGACCCGCCGTTGAAGCCGAACCAGCCGACCCACAACAGGCCGGTGCCGATCACCGCGAGCGAGAGATCGAAGGGAGCGAGATTTTCGCGCCCGTAACCCTGTCGCTTGCCGATGACGACAGCCGCCACAAGGCCCGCGACGCCGGCGTTGATATGCACGACGGCGCCGCCCGCGAAATCGACGAAGCCCATGGCGGCGAGGAAGCCGCCGCCCCAGACCCAATGGGCCGAAGGGGCATAGACGACGAACAGCCAAATCGCGCTGAACAGGAGAAAGGCGGAGAAGCGCATGCGGTCGGCGACGGCGCCGCCGATCAGCGCGCAGGTGATGACCGCAAAGGTCATCTGATAGATCGCGAAAAGGATTTCAGGGATCGTCTTGGCGAGCGGGCTCGTCGTCTCAAGGCCGATGCCGGCGAAGAAGGCGCGGCTCAGGTCGCCGATCACAGGCCCCTCGCCGCTGAACGCCAGCGTGTAGCCGAGCGCGAGCCAGAGGATGGAGACCAAAGCCAGCGCGCCGGCGCTCTGCGCCATGGTGGCGAGCACGTTCTTGCGCCGCACCATGCCCGCATAGAACAGCGCGAGGCCCGGCAATGTCATCATCAGCACGAGGGCCGTACAGACGATCATGAAGCCCGTGTCCGCGGCGTCGATGCGCGGCGCGTCCGACGCGGCGGCGAGTCCTGCGGAAGAGATCCAACCCAGCGCGGCCAGAACAGCCGATCCGAAACGCGACACGAGCACCCCTCCCCCGTTTTTAAAACACGGGAGAAGTGATCAAAAACCGTGCCAGCCTGCCCAATTCGCGTTCAACCGGCCCAAACGGGAGCGTTTCGGGCAAAGCTTTGGGCAAGAGCGCCAGCTCGACAATCGCGCGGGAGCGCGGCGGCTCAAGAAATAAGCGGCGATTGCACAAACAAAAGGCGGAATGACGCCCCGAGCGGCGCCCGGGGCGTTGAAACGCGAGCGCCTGCGCCTCCGATCATCCCATATACAAGAACAGACCCAGGACCGAGGCGCCGAACGCGCCAAGCCCCACGCGCATCGCCAGATGCGGGAGAGGCGACGCCATCTGCCGCACGAGGCCGGCGGCGCGGGAGCCGGTCATGGACGCGCCATGCATGCAGGAGCACAGCATGCGATGGGTTTCGCGCTCGCTCATGTCGAAAAAGGCCATGGCGTCGCCCAGCCTGTCGCTCTGCAACCCCTGCGCGCGCAGGAGCGGATCGTTATAGGCGATGGTGAGCGGCGAACCTTCCACCCGGAGCGGGCCCCATTCCGCGCGTGGCATGAACTCCAATTGATGGAACAGCCGAACCGGCACGCCGGACTGACGATCCAGAGCTTTCGCCCACGCCTCGAGGCGCTCCTTGCGGCTCAGGGGCGCGGGCGGCTCGAAACGCACCTCCGCAAGACCACGCAAGACTTCGACGCTTTTATGTTCCATGGGAGACGCTCCCTGCGCCAATGCTGACTGACGGATCAACGCGGCTGCGCGCGCGTGCGGCGCCCGCGTCGGCGCGGGTTGGGCGCCTTTCACGAAACGGATTCCCGGCCTCCGGGTTCCCGGCTCCGACTTTCCCCGCCCGAACATTCGCCCGGCTGGATCGCGCAGGCGGGGACCGCTATAAGATTTCCCGC
>CAIXDD010000316.1 GCA_903918155.1 uncultured Hyphomicrobiales bacterium | reverse complement strand
GGATGCGTCAGCGTCGAAACATACGGCCCACGCATCCAAGCCCCGGATGAACAGCCTTCATAGCGTGCGCAACGCGTGGCGTTGAGTCCATGACCGGCGATGATCGTTCGTCATCGCCCTGTCAGGCGCGTGAGAAACCCCCACAAGGAGCCGCCGCGACATCGCATGCCGGGCGGCCTGCCGTCGCTGGCATGGAGAGCGCTATCGCTATGGCACATCGTCCTCAAGATGGGATGGGCATGACCCGCAAGTCGTTCCTGAAGTCCGGCGCCGGCGCGCTGGGCTCGGTCATTTTCGATCCGGGCGTCGCGCTCAGTGCGACCCGACGGCAGATTCACGTCGCCCCTCATGGCGATGATTCCCAGGCCGGCACGGCTGCAAAACCCTTGCGCACGCTGGCGGCTGCGCGCAATGCGGCGCGGCGCGCGGCGCCCGCCACGGTGATCGTGGGGGACGGAATCTATGAGGAGAGCCTGCTGCTGACCGCCGAAGACGCCGGCTCGCAATGGATCGCCGCTCCCGGCGCCCGCCCCTATCTGACCAATTCGCGTCGCCTTTCCGCATCCGATTTCAGGCCGGTCGCCGATGCGCCGACGCGGGCCCGGATCGCGCCCGAGGTCGTGGATCGGATCGTCGCTTTGGATCTGAAAGCGAAAGGCCTGCGCAATATCAATTCCTATGCGGATCGATTCTACGACAACGGCGGCATCGTCGAATTGTTCGCCGACCGCGCCCGCATGCCCATCGCCCGATATCCCAATCAGGGCAATATGTCGATGAAATCCGTCGTGGTGAACGGCGGCGGCCAGGAACAGAGCGGCGATTGGCGCAGCTATTATCAGCCGGGCGGCGTGAGCAAACAGGCGAAGCCCCGCCCCGGCGTTTTCGTCTATCGCGACGATCGCACGCGGCGCTGGATGTCCGCCTTGCCCAAGGGCGTATGGCTGAAAGGGTATTGGCGCGTTCCTTGGCAGAATGAGGCCGTCCGTGTCGCCGCTATCGATCCGACCGCGCGCACCATCACGCTCGCAACCCCTGTCCCGGGCGGCATCGGCAACAAATACGCCCGCCCGGCGGGCGACGGGCGCGAACAATATTATCTGATCAACCTGTTGGAGGAGCTGGACCAACCGGGCGAATGGTGCATCGATTTTTCGACCGCCACGCTCTATTATTATCCGCCGCGCCCGCTCCATCAGATCAATCTGCGGATCGCCGATGAAAATCGCCCGGTGATCACGCTGCAGGACACGTCAGGCGTGCTGATCGCCGGGCTGAGCGTGGGGGAATGTCTGGGCGATGGCGTTCTGGTCACGGGCGGGCGGGACAACCGCATCGCCGGATGCAAAGTGTCCAATGTCACCCGTTATGGCGTTCGCCTGCAGGGCGGCGTCGGACATGAGGCGCTGAGCAATGACGTGCACGACACGGGCGCCGGCGGCATATGGCTTGGCGGCGGGGACGAGACGGCGCAGCCGCGAAAACCGGCGCGGCATCGCGTCGTGAACAATCATATCTGGAATTTCGGCGTGATCGAGAAGGTCTATGCGCCGGGCGTCAATTGCGGCTTCACCGGCGGGGGCGGCGGCGGCCATCATGCCGCGGTCGGCATGACGGTGGCCAATAATCTGATCCATGACGGGCCCCATGCGGGCATCCTGCACGGATCATGGGACAATATTTTCGAGAACAACGAAATATTCCGCTATTGCAGCGTGTCTAACGACATGGGCGCCATTTATTGTTTCGACCGCTATGAGCGGTCGGGAAAAAGGGTGATCCGGAATAATTTCTTTCACAATTCGCCCATCGGCGACGGCGTCTTTTTCGACGCCGACAATCGCGAAGACCTGATCGAGCGCAATATCGCATGGAAGATCGGCCACATCGCCTTCCTGATGAAGGGCGCGGTGAATCCGGCCAATCCGCTGCTGCTCCATGTGGTGGACAATATCGCGGTCGATTGCGGATCCGGTTACAGTCTTGCGGCCCGCCGCGGCAGCAAGATCGAGCGCAATCTTGCGGTGAATTGCAAGCGGGCCTTTTCCTGGGCTTCCGGCAAGGGCGGGTCCGGGCCCGAAGGCGATGTCGCCAGCGGGGTCAATGGCGTTTACGCTTCCGATCCCGGCTTCGTCGACGCGCGCAAGCAAGATTTCTCGCTGCGTCCCGACGGTCGGGCCGCAAAGGAGGTGGGCACGCGCGGCGGCGCGCTGGCGAAGGTGGGGCTCTTTGTCGACGCCTATCGCCGGTCGCTGCCCGATCCGGCGACCCTGCGGCGCTGGGAAGATCCCGACCCTGCGCTGCGCGTGTCCTACGCCATTCGTGACCGCGCATGAGCCTGCGTCCGGACGGCGCGCTTTTGCGCCTTGCTCGCGTGGAGACGCATTCTGTCGTCGCGTCAATCGCCCGAGCGGCTGAGCACATCTGCGGCGCGCGCGATCAGCGCCTTGGGCGTCGCGTTCAATTCGGCGAGCGTGTCGTCGAGCTCCTGTCCCGTGAATGGATCGATATCGAGCCCGCCTCTCTTCGCTTCGCTCAAAAACGCCTCGTCCTTAATCGTCGCGTCAAAGGCCGCGCGCAAAATCGTCGCGCGATGCGCCGGCACGTAGGGCGGCGCGGCAAGAGGGCGGCCCATACGCATATAGGCGAAGACCAATTGCAGGACTTTCTTGTCGTCCTCATTGGCGGCGAATTCCGTGATGAGGGGCACGTCGGCGAGTTGCAGGGTCTTCTGGAAGGTCATTTGCGCAAGAAAATTGATCTTGCCGCCGTTGAGCCAGTCCGGGCTGCTCGTCTGCAAGGAATCGAGGGAAGCGCCGCAAATGCCTTCGATTTCGCCTTGTTCGAGGGCCAGTTTCAACCCGGATGAGCCAGCATAACCCTTCACGATTTTGAGCTTTGCGCCGAGTACGCCGTTCATCGCCTGCGGAAAGATGAGCGTCGCCGAATTGCCGACCGATCCCGTCACCATCGGGCGCTCGAACAGATCCTTCGCGGTCTTGAAACGGCCTGCGCCCCAAGAGAAACAGGTCGCTACGTCCGAATAACCGCTGCCGATCCACACGAAGCGGCGCGCGTCGAATTTTGCGGGCACGCCGCCTATGATCGGGTCCGTGGCCACGCTCCCAGCGAACAGGCCGAGAGCGGACCCGTCCTTCGGCGCGACATTGTAGAGATGGTTCGCCGCTATCAGGCTTCCGCCGCCCGGCATGTTGCGCACGACGACGGAGGGCGCGCCCGCGATGCGCCGCGGCAGATGCTGGGCGAGGAGACGCCCGTAAATATCATAGCCGCCACCCGGATTGAAGCCGACCAGAAGCGTCATCTGGCGCGCGTCGTAGAAGGAATCGGCCCCCGCTTGTGCGGTCCCCTGCGCATGCGCTGGGGTTGAGGCTGCAAGCCCCGCCACAACGCACAGCGCCTTCGATAGAGTCCTGCGCATATGTCCTCCTTCGCCGCGGCGATTCTTGTTTAGTAAGACGGCTTCTCGCCGACGCCTTTGCCTGAGGGCAATTCAAATTGCCCCGGCGGATAAAGGGCGAGGAAATCCATCACCGCTTGCACCGGCGTCACGTCGGCGTATTTGCTGTTCATGTCGAACAGGCTCATGGCGTGCGAGGCTTCGCATCTTTCGAAACACGCCTCTTCCGCAACGGCCACGCGGAAATTGTTCATATAGGCGTCGAGCACCGTCGCGCGCACGCAGCCGCTTGTCGCCGTGCCGGCGACGATCACGCTGTCGCATCCAAGATGAACGAGATAGCTCAGAAGCGGCGAGGCGAAGAAGCCGCTGGGCTTGGGCTTGCGGATTACGATATCCCTTGGACCAGGCGCGATCTCGGCGACGATGTCGTTGCCGTTATGCTCGCTGAGGCCTGCCGCTTTCGGGTTTTCGCCGCCGCGCCCGTTCTTCCAATTGGCGCTCGTGCGGTCCCACAGGTCGGGGCGTCGATCCATGCCCGTCGTATAGATGACGGGCACGCCTTTCTCGCGACACAGGTCGATGAGCGGCCGGATGAGTTTCACGGCCTCCCATCCCTCCTCGCCGCAGGAATTGCGCCATCTGCGGACGCTTTCGAGGATGGGCGCAGGCCGGTCGCCGAGAAAGGCGTAATTGACGTCGATGACGAGCAGCGCG
>CAIXDD010000315.1 GCA_903918155.1 uncultured Hyphomicrobiales bacterium | reverse complement strand
TCGAGGCCTATGAGCGCGCCTTCACCACTGTCGATCAGGCGCATCTCTTCGTGCGCGGCGGCGCGCCGCTGAGCGATCCGCTGGTCGCCCGCCTTGGCGCGCATGAGGATTGGTCCACGCTCGATCAGGCGTCGATGCTCGACGTCTATCGCTATTTGCCCGACGACATTCTCGTGAAGGTGGATCGCGCGGCCATGGCGCATTCGCTGGAGACGCGCGTCCCCCTGCTCGATCCCGACATCGCGCGCTTCGCATGGTCCTTGCCGGATTCGATCAAACTGATGAACGGCGAACGCAAGGGCGTGTTGAAGGCCGTGCTCGCGCGTTATGCGCCGCGCGAATTGTGGGACAGGCCTAAGCGCGGGTTCGGCGCGCCTGTCGGGGCGTGGCTGCGCGGGCCCTTGCGCCCGCTGGCGGAGGATCTTTTCTCGCCGCAGGCGCTGTCCGCGCGCGGTCTGCTGGAGCCGGAGCCGGTCGCGCGCGTGTGGCGCGATTTCCTCGCCGGCGGTCAGCGGCGCTCCAATCTCGTCTGGTCGCTGTTCGTCCTGCAGCTCTATCTCGCGCGCGAGCCCGCCGCCTAGCCGCCGTCCACCTGTCGATAGGGCTGCGGACGCACGCCGAACGCATAAGCGAAAGAGCCGAGCCCCGAGGCCAATTGTTTGGCGCTGCGAAACGAGAAACGTTTCAGCGCAAGGCCGGTCGCGCCGGGCGCGAAGGGAATGAGCAGCGCTGCAGGCAGGGTTAGAAGGCCGCCGAGGCTGCGGCCGATTCCTTTCACAAGGCTGCGCGTCATCGCAATTCCCTTGCCCCGCAGTTTTTCATGCTGCACCGAAATATTGATCGCGACGCGGAACGTGCGATGCAATTGCCAGCGCAGGCGCATCCGGCTTTCGGGCACGAGTTCGTCGACGATCGCATCGCCGATCCAGACGATGCGCCCGCCCGAGCGCGCCACGCGCGAGAAGAAATCCGTATCGCTGCCGCCGGTGAAGCGCATGGCGCCGTCGAAGTTCAGGCCCATGCCCTGCGGATCGAAAACGCGCGTGCGCACCATTGTGTTGTGGCCTTCCGCCTTGCGCAGAACCATGCCGCGCGGGCGCTTGTCCATGTCGGGCGCGATCATCCATTCGGGCGAGTCGGGCGGATAGATCGGGACCACGCGGCCATAGAGGACGTCGGCCTGATAGACGCGGCTCGCCTCCGCCATGGTGCGGAACCAATCGGGCCGCGCGATCTCGTCGTCATCGACATAGAGCGCCCAATCGTAGCCGTTCTGCTGCGCCCAGACGCCGCAGCGGTTGCGCGCGAAAGGAATGCCCAGCTCAGGCTCCAGGACCACATGGATCGTCTTGCCGCTTTCGCGGCTCTTGCGCGCGACAAGGTCGGCGCAGGTCAGGCGCTCGTTGTTCTCGACGACGAGGATCTCCATGTCGGCGCCGGGATGGGGCGCCTGCGCGCAGACCGAGTCGAGGCAGGACGAGAGAAGGCGGGGGCGTCCGCGCGTGCAGATCGTCACCAGAACGCGCGCGGGGCGGGCGGCGCCGTCGGCGGCGGAAAATTCGGCGGCGGAAACGTCGGAATGTGAGTGGTCGGCGGTCATGGCGCGGTCCGAAAGGTCAGCGCGTGCTATAGCACCGCCCGCGTCTGCGCGCATCCCCGCTCGGGGGCTGCAAAGCGGCCGCGCTTCCTGTAAGCTCCGCCTGCGCCGCTTTCCCATGGTCGATCCCTTGAATCCCGTTCCGCTCTCCGTCTTCCTCATCACGCAT
>CAIXDD010000314.1 GCA_903918155.1 uncultured Hyphomicrobiales bacterium | reverse complement strand
GCCATCGCCGTGCATAATATTCCCGAGGGCGTCTCCATCGCCGTGCCGGTGTTTTACGCCACGGGTTCGCGCAGCAAGGCCATTTGGGCGACGGTCATCTCGGGCTTAGCCGAACCTTTCGGCGCCATCGTGGGCTATGTCCTGCTCGCCGGCGTGCTCTCGCCCTTCGTGTTCGGCGCCGTCTTCGCGATCATCGCGGGCGCGATGGTCTTTCTGGCGCTCGACGAATTGCTGCCGGCCGCGCGCACCTACGCCCGCGGGCATGAGACCGTCTATGGCATCATGGTGGGCATGGCGGTGATGGCGCTGAGCCTCGTCCTGTTCAAATGAACGCGAGCCCCTGGCGCGTCGCGCCCGATCCCGACGACGACGTGCCCCTGTGCACCTGCTGCGCCGGCGCGCCCGGCGTGCGCGGCGCCGTGCATGAGGGCGAGACGCCCATCGCGGTCTATTACGCCGAGCCCGCGGGCATGCCCAAATATCCGATGCTGCGTCTGGGCCTCGTGGTGGGCCGTTTCGCCGACGAGGCGCGCCCGCAGGAGCGCCGCGCGCTATGCTTCGTCTGCCGGCCCGGCGACGCCGACGGCGCGCAGCTCGAACCCAGCGAGCCATGGCTCGCAAGCTTCCCGGAGATGAGCCAGCTCGGCCTGCGCCTTGCGCCGGAGGATCTCGCCGCCGACGCCGATGCGCCGCGCCTGCGCGCGCTGGCGCAGGCCGTGATCGCCGGCGACGATCGGCTGGCGCCCATGCGCGTCGACGCGACCGGCGGCGCAAAGGGGCGCGCGGGCGCGCGCCGCCACGCATTCGCCGCCGACGCGCCCGAGCCGCAGGGTTAATCCGCTTTTAAGGATGGGCGCCGGTTTTGGGCTTGACCCCACGGGGTCGAACCATAGAGTGCGCGCCATCCGCATCCACAAAAACGCACCAAGGAGAAACGCCCGTGGTTGAAAAAGTCCTCGCCGCCGTGCGCACCGCGCCGGGCAAGACCGAAGTCCTCGAATATCCCATGCCCGACATCGCCGAGGACGCGGCGCTCCTCAAGGTCGAGGTGGGCGGCATTTGCGGCACGGACGTGAAGCTCTATTTCGATCCGCCGACGAAATCCAATGTCATCATGGGCCACGAGAACATCGGCTACATCGCCAAATGCGGCAAGGAATTCACGCGCCGCAAGGGTTTTAAGGAAGGCGACCTCGTCTTCGTCGAACATTACGTCATGTGCGGCAAGTGCGAATGGTGCCACAAGGGCGAATATCGCCATTGCGAGAATACCGACTGGCGCACGAATCCCGACGGCATCCGCTACGGCTACACCTCCTGCGAGCGCGCGCCGCATCTGTGGGGCGGCTTCGCGCAATATATGTATCTGCCGTGGAACTCGGTGGTGCATCATGTGCCCAAGGGCGTGTCGCCCGAACTCGCGGGCCTCGTGACGCCCATGGCCAACGGCATCGAATGGTCGCTGTTCGAAGGCAAGGTCGGCTATAACGACGTCGTGCTGATCCAGGGCCCCGGCCAGCAGGGTCTGTCGCAGACCGTCATCTGCAAACAGGCCGGCGCCAAGCAGATCATCATCACCGGCACCGCCAAGGATCATGCGCGTCTGGAAGTCGCCAAGAAGCTCGGCGCGGACGTCACGATCGACGTGAACGCCGAAGACCCGCTGCAGAAGATCATGGAAGTGACGGGGGGACGCGGCGTGGACGTGGTGCTCGATTGCACCGCGGGCGCGGGCACCATTCCGATCATGCTCGGCATCGAGGCGCTGAAGCGCAAGGCCGGCCGCATCGTCGTGCAGGGCGAGATGCCGCAATTCCCCAACTTCCCCATCGGCAAGATGACGACGAAATACATCACGATGTATTCCGCGCGCGGCCATTCCTATCTCGCCTGCGAGCTGGCCCTCCAGCAGCTCGCCTCCCAGCGCTTCCCGCTTGATCTGGTGACGACGCACCGCTTCGGCCTAAACGACGTGGACAAGGCGATCAAATCCGTCGGCGCGAAGGAAGGCGGCGTGAAGGACGTCATCCACGCCTCGCTCATGCCGTGGCTGTGAGCGCGCGCGCATCGTAAAAACTCAAAAGGCCGGGAGCGATCCCGGCCTTTTCTCATCGTGAGCGCGGCCAGAGGCCGCATCGGCCCGCATGCGCCCAAAGAGGCTCACTTGGGCCGGTTCGACGCCGCGCGGCGGGCGCGCTATAAACGCGCAAGTTGGAGCCGCCCATGACCCTCGTTTTCCTGCGTCGCCTGTCGTCAGCCTTCGCCCTCGCCGCCAGCCTTTGCTTCGCCGCGCCCGCCTTGGCCCAATCCCCGGCCGGGCAGATCCCGCAGCGCGCCGAGATCGAGGCCATCGTCAAGGACTACCTGCTGAAGAATCCCGAAGTGCTGCGCGACGCGCTGATCGAGCTGGAGAAGCGCGGCAAGTTCGAGGAAGAGGCCCAGCGCGCGCGCGCGGTGAGCGAGCTGGCGCCCAAAATTTTCGACTCCCGCCTGCAGGTCGTCGTCGGCAATCCGCAGGGCAAGATCACGCTGGTGGAATTCTTCGATTACAATTGCGGCTATTGCAAACGCGCGCTCGACGACCTCGCCGCGCTGATCAAGAAGAACCCGGACCTGCGCGTGGTCCTGAAGGAATTTCCGGTTCTGGGAACCGGGTCCATCGAGGCCGCGCAAGTGGCCCATGCGCTGCGCATGCAGGTCAATGGCGAAAAATACTGGAGCTTCCATCACAAGCTCATGTCGGGCCGCGGACAGGTCGGCAAGGCGCAGGCGCTGGCCGCCGCCAAGGACGCCGGCGCCGACATGGCGCGCCTGACCCGCGACCTTGAAAGCGCCGAGGTCCGCGCGGGCCTTCAGGAGGCGATGCAGATCGCCGATGCGCTGGGCCTCACGGGCACGCCGTCTTACGTCATCGGCGAGGACGTCGTGGTCGGGGCCGTCGGGGCGAGCGAGCTGCAGGGGCGGATCGACAATATGCGCTCGTGCGGGCGCGCCCGTTGCAGCTAAGTTCACGTTTTTGGGGACGCTGGCGACTGCGCCCTTCCCTCGCCCGCCGGCGCGGGCTAGAACGTCGGCTCTCTTGAAAGGCGATGGGCGCTGAGTCGCCCGCGATTTCGGCTGCATGAAATCCATCCACGTCCTCAACGGTCCCAATCTGAACCTGCTCGGCCAGCGGGAGCCGGACGTCTATGGCCGCGAGACGCTCGCCGATGTGGAGGCGCGGCTGTCGGCCGCCGCCCAGGCCGCCGGAGCGGACCTGCTCTTCCGCCAGTCCAATCACGAGGGCGACCTCGTGGACTGGATTCAGGAGGCGGGCCGGGCCGGCGCCGGGGTGATCCTCAACGCCGGGGCCTATACCCATTCCTCCATCGCCCTTCGCGACGCCATCGTCGGCGCGCAGGCGCAGGTGATCGAGGTGCATGTGTCCAACGTCCACGCCCGCGAAGATTTTCGCCACGTCTCGATGATCGCGCCCGTCGCGCGGGGGATCGTGGCGGGCTTCGGAACCCTTTCCTATGACCTCGCCCTCCAGGGCCTGCTGGCGCTCCGCGCCGGCAAGTGAAGAAGAGCTGACCTGATGCGCAAACCCGCGAAAGCCGTCGCCAAAAAGGCCGCCTCCAAGAAAGCCGTCGCCAATAAGGCCGCCACCAATAAGGCCGGGTCGAAAACGAAGGCGGGCAAGTCCCCCGCGTCCAAAACGGCGGCCCCGGGCAAGGCCCGGCCGCTTTCCGCCGACGTGGCGCTGGTGGAGGAGCTTGGCTCCGTCCTCGCGCGGCTCGATCTCGCCGAAGTGGAGATGGAGCGCGACGGCCTGCGCCTGCGCGTGACGCGCCAGTTCGCGCAGCAGACTTTCGTGGGCGCGTCCGCCCATTCCGCGCCCGCCCATTCAGCGCCCGCCCACGCCGTGATCGCCCCGCCCCCGGTGCAGGCAGCGCCGGCGCAGGCCGCGGCCCATCCGGTCTCGGGAGCGGCCGCCGCCGCGGACGATCCGGGCGCGGTGAAATCTCCCATGGTGGGCACCGCCTATCGTCGTCCCAGCCCGGATTCCAAGGCCTTCATCGAGGTCGGCAGCCAGGTGAAGGCGGGCGAGAAGATCCTGCTCGTGGAAGCCATGAAGACCTTCAACGAGATCGTGGCGCCGCGCGCGGGCACGATCACGCAAATCCTGGTCGAAGACGGCCAGCCTGTGGAATACGGCCAGACGCTCGTCGTCATCGAATAAGGCGGTCCCGTCGATGTTCGACAAGATACTCATCGCCAATCGCGGCGAAATCGCCCTGCGGGTCCTGCGCGCGGCCAAGGAGCTGGGCGTGCAGACCGTGGCGGTCTATTCGACCGCCGATCGCGACGCGATGCATGTGAAGCTCGCCGACGAATCCGTCTGCATCGGCCCGCCGCCCGCCCGCGATTCCTATCTCAACATTCCCGCCCTGCTCTCCGCCTGCGAGATCACGGGCGCGGACGCGATCCATCCCGGCTACGGCTTCCTGTCGGAGAACGCGCGGTTCGCCGAGATCTGCGAGGATCACGGGATCACCTTCATCGGCCCGAAGGCGGAGCATATCCGCATCATGGGCGACAAGATCGAAGCCAAGAAAACCGCGCGCCGGCTTGGCATTCCCTGCGTGCCGGGCTCAGACGGAGGCGTCACCGACGATGCGGAGGCCCTGCGCGTGGCCGACGAGATCGGCTTCCCCGTGCTCGTGAAGGCGGCCGCCGGCGGCGGCGGGCGCGGCATGAAAGTGGCGCGCACGCGCGAAGACCTGTCGGACGCGCTGGCGACCGCGCGCATGGAGGCCAAGGCCGCCTTCGGCGACGATGCGGTCTATCTTGAGAAATATCTCGAAAAGCCGCGCCATATCGAAATTCAGGTTCTGGGCGACGGGCGCGGCGGCGCGGTGCATCTGGCCGAGCGCGATTGCTCGCTCCAGCGCCGCCACCAAAAGGTCTGGGAGGAAGGCCCCTCGCCCGCGCTGAACGAAAGCCAGCGCGAAAAGATCGGCGCCATCGTCGCCGCTGCGATGCGGGAGCTGAAATATCTGGGCGCGGGCACGATCGAATTCCTCTACGAGAACGGCGAGTTCTATTTCATCGAAATGAACACGCGCATTCAGGTGGAGCATCCGGTGACGGAGAGCATCACCGGAATCGATCTCGTGATCGAACAGATCCGCAT
>CAIXDD010000313.1 GCA_903918155.1 uncultured Hyphomicrobiales bacterium | reverse complement strand
GCGTCGCGCGTGGCGCGCGAGGCGGAGCCCACATGGGGCAGCAGGACCACGCGCTCCATGTCGAGAAGCGCCTGCGGCACGCGCGGCTCCTGCGCGAAGACGTCGAGGCCGGCGGTCAGGATCTTGCCGGACTGCAGGGCTTCGATGAGGGCGGCTTCGTCCACCACGCCGCCGCGCGCGATATTGACGAGGATCCCGTTGGGGCCCAGCGCCTCAAGCGTGTCCGCGCCGACGAGATGGCGCGTCTGCGCGCCGCCGGGAACGGCGATCATGAGGATGTCGCAGGCGCGGGCCATGTCGAGCAGGCTCGCGAAATAGCGGAAGGGCGCGCCCTCCACGGGCTTGCGGTTGTGATAGACGACATGCACGCCGAAGGCCTCCGCGCGGCGCGCGATGGCCTGGCCGATCCGGCCGAGGCCGAGCACGCCCATGGTGCGCCCGCGCAGCGAGGCGGTCAGTTCGAACTGGCCGTTCAGCCAGCGGCCTTCGCGCACGAAACGTTCCGCGCGGTGGAGCTGGCGCACCGCCATCAGCAAGAGGCCGAAGGCGGTGTCGGCGGTTTCCTCGGTCAGCACGTCGGGCGTGTTGGTGACGATGATTCCGCGCTGGGCCGCCGCGGCGACGTCGATATTGTCGTAGCCGACGCCGAGATTGGCGATCAGCTCCAGTTTCGGCAGGCTGTCCATCAGCTGCGCGGTGACGGGCGCATGCACGTCCTCGCACAGGATGGGCACGCCGGTGACGACGGCCCGCGCGTCCCTCGCCGCCACAAGCGCCGCATCGCGATCAGGCGCGGCGTAGAGACGATGCGCCTCGAAACGCGCGTCAAGCGCGTCCTGGATGATCTTGGGCAGCGGCGCGGGGACGAGGACGTGCGGGCGCGTCATCAGCGTTTCTCCACGCCGGCCTTCTCGATCACCGCCGTCCATTTCGCGATGTCGTCGGCCAGCCTCTTGCCGATCTCTTGCGGCGTGGAATGGCGGGCCTCGATGCCCAATTCCAGCGCGCGCTTCTTCGTGTCGGGATCTTCGAGCGTCTTCTTGAGGCCCGCGTTCAGCGCGTCGACGATCGGCTGCGGCGTGTCGGCGTGCACGAAGAACGCGTTCCACGACACGACGTCGAAGCCCGGCACGCCGCTTTCCGCCACGGTGGGCACATTGGGCAGGACCGCCGAGCGGACGCCTGCGGAGGTCGCCAGCGCGCGGATCTTGCCGTCTTCGAGATTGGTCTTCAGCGAGGCGTAGGAATCGATCATCACGTCCACGTCGCCGCGCATGGTGGACATGAGCAGGTCCGGCGTCGTCTTGAAGGGCACGATGCGCGCGTCGATCCCTGCGGAGGTCTTGAACAATTCGCCCGTCAGATTCTGGGTGGAGCCCACGACCACGGTGCCGATGTTCAGCGCGCCGGGCTTGTCCTTCGCGGCCTTCAGCAAATCGGCGAGGGTCTTGTAGGGCTTGTCGGCGCTGGTGGCGAAAATGAAGTCGAAATAGCCCATGGAGGAGACGGGCTTGAACTGCTTCACCGGATCGAAGGGCAGTTTGTTGAACAGGCCCACGCTCACGGCGGTGCCGTTGGAGAACAAGGCGAGGGTGTAGCCGTCGGCGG
>CAIXDD010000312.1 GCA_903918155.1 uncultured Hyphomicrobiales bacterium | reverse complement strand
GGCAACCGCGTGCATCTGACCGGCAAGGAATATCAGATGCTCGAGCTGCTCTCCCTGCGCAAGGGAACGACGCTCACCAAGGAGATGTTCCTCAACCATCTCTATGGCGGCATGGACGAGCCGGAACTGAAGATCATCGACGTGTTCATCTGCAAATTGCGCAAGAAGCTCGCGAATGCGAGCCAGGGCCGCAATTACATCGAGACCGTCTGGGGCCGCGGCTATGTGCTGCGCGAGCCCTCCGAGTCCGAAGAGCGCATCACCGCCTGATCACGCTTTCTTGACGTTTGCAACGCGCCTCGCCTTGCCCGCGGGGCGCTTTGCCTTTTGGCCTCACGCGCCGACGACGCGCAGATGCGGACGCTGCGCCTGCGCCCCTGCGCTGCGCGGGCGCGCGAGCCAGGGCTGGTTGGGGCAGGGCTGGAAATCCTCGCTGCCCAGCGCCGTCTCGGTGGCGCCGAGAAAGAGATAGCCGTCGGGCGTCAAAGCGCCCGAGAGACGCTCCAGCAGCGTCCGCCTGCCGTGCGCATCGAGATACAGCATCAGGTTGCGGCAGAAGATCACGTCGAACGCGCCCGCGCGGGGCGTCGTGTCGAGCAGGTTCATGCGCTCGAAGCGCACGCGCTCGCGAATATGTTCGGAAATGGTCCACATGTCGCGTGAACGGCGGAAATAGCGCAGCAATTGCGACACTGCGAGGCCGCGTTGCACCTGAAACTGGTTATACGCGCCCGCCCGCGCGGCCTCGATCGCCGTTTGCGACACGTCCACGCCGGTGATCTCCACGCGCCAGCCCGAGAGCGCGCGCGCCTCCTCGTCCAGCGTCATGGCGATGGAATAGGCCTCCTGCCCCGTCGAGCAGGCGGCGCACCAGATCCGCAGCGCGCGCACATTGGCGCGGGCGGCGAGCATGGCGGGAAGCACCGTGTTGCAGAACGTCTCGAACGGCGTCTTGTCGCGAAAGAAGGAGGTCTCGTTCACCACCATCGCATCGATGATGGGCGCATGCACCTCCGCGCGGCGCGGGCCGATGAGCGCCATGCACAAATGCTGCGAGTCGGGGAAGCCGAGGTCGCGGGCGACGCTCGCCAGGCGCGAGGCGACGAAGGACGCGCGATCGGTCTCGATCACCACGCCGGTCGAGCGCTTCACTTCGCGCCGCAGCACGTCGAACCAGGATTGCGCTTCATTAAGCATGGGCGATTGCGTCCCTGCGAATGAGGATATGGGCGGCGATTTCTTCAGGCGACATGCTGGCGCGGCTCAGGCCGGCGGCTATCACGGCGGCCGGCATCGTGGGCGCGGCGCAGGTTTGCGGCGCTTGCGTCACCACCTGACCGCCGGAGTCCACGACGGCGCGCGCGCCCGCAAGCCCATCCTCGCCCATGCCCGTGAGCACGATCGCCAGAAGGTCGCGCCGGAACGCCTGCGCCGCGCTGGCGAACAACAGGTCAACGCTGGGGCGATAGCGGTCGTCGGGGGAGGGCTCAACGCTTTGCGCCTCCGGCTGTCCGAGCTTGCGCAGGATGTTCAGATGCATGTCGGCGGCTGCGAGATAGATCGCATCGGGGAGGAGCGGGGCGGGGATCGTGGCTGCGACGACCACGCGTCCGCTCTCGCGCCGCAAGGCGCCGGCCACGGTCTCGCAAAATTGCGGCGGCGTGTGGAGCGCGACGAGCAGCGGCGCATCGAGACGGCGGCCCGCAAGCATGCGCAGGATCGTCGCGAGCGGCTGCAATCCGCCAGTGGACGCGCCAAAGGCGATGGCGCGCAAGGGGGCGCCTTGGCGGACCTTGCGCGCGGGCCCGGCGGGCGGATCGGCGAGGCTGTTCAGCACAAACCTATTTCCTGGAACTTCAACGCGATGATCTCGCGGTCGAATGGTTTCATGATATATTCGTCGGCGCCCGCGTTCACCGCGCGCGCGATATGGGCGACGTCGTTCTCCGTCGTGCAGAAAATCACTTTCGGGCCGCCGCCGTCGGGGCGCCGACGCAGCTCGCGCAGGAATTGCATGCCGTCCATGACGGGCATGTTCCAGTCGAGCAGAATGGCGTCGGGCATGCGGCGCGCGCAGGCTTTGAGCGCGTCCTGTCCGTTCTCCGCTTCCATGATCTCGAAGCTCAGGCCTTCGAGGATGCGGCGCGCGACCTTTCGAATGACGATCGAATCATCCACGACGAGAACCTGTTTCATGGCTTGCTCCTAATCTTGCGTGATCAAATCTGTTTTGGACGCCTGATCGAAAACGGCGGCGCGCAGGTCGATGATGGGCAGAAGGCCGGAATCGCGCGCATAGACGCGAGCGGTGAGGCGCCGCGCTTTCTCCGACATGGCGCTGGGCGCGACCAACGCCGTCCCTTGCGTCATTTGCGCGACGTCGCCGACCTTGTCGACGAGGAGCGCGAAGGCTTCGCCGTCCACATCGACGGCGATTCCCAATTCCCCCCCGCAGTCCTCGGTCTGCGGGCCGCGTTCGGGCAAGCCAAGGCGCGCGCGCAGGCTGATGGCGGTGACGACGGTTCCGCGCAGATTCACAAGGCCCCGCACCCAAGGCGGCGTCAGCGGCGCGGGCGCGATCTCCCGCGCCATGAAAACCGTTTGCACGCGGTCGATGGGCAGGGCCAGCACTTCGTCGCACACATGAACGACGAACACCCGATCGATCGCATAAGCGTTCGATGCGGGCGCGACGCCTTGCGGCGCGGGGCGCGCGGACGGGCGGCGCTTCAGCTCCACGCGGGTCATGCGACGAGGTCTCCGCGCATGGCGTCGGGGACGGCGCGCTGGCGGGCCGGCTTGCGCAGATGCGCGGCCAACGCCTGCGTCGCAGCGCGTCGATCCGTCTTGCAGACGATCGCGTCGAAGTCCCGTTCCTCGTCCTGCGTCGGCGCGGACGCATCGGGCTCCGACAGGCCGATGATCGGCGCGGCGAAACGCAATTCATCGCGCAGCGCCGCCGCGAAGGCGCGCCCGTCGAGATCCGCCAAGGCGAGATCGGCCAGAACCGCGTCAAAGGCATGTCCTTCGCGCACGAGGCCCAGGGCCTGACGCGCATCGGCGGCGGCGGTGACGTCATATCCCGCCGCCGTGAGAAGCGGGCGCATCAATTCCGTGAAGAAATCGCCGGCGCTCGCCAGCAGAACGCGGGGGCGACGCACCTGCGCGCGGGTCAGCGCGTGCGGGCGCGCGCGCTCCATGAAGACGCCGAGGTCGATCACCTCCGTGGGCGCGCCGCGCAGGAGACAGGAGCCGATCACCCCGCTCGTCGCCGCGCTCGCGCTGGCGAGATCGATGTCGAGGCGTTCATGCACCATGTCCACGATGTCGCTGATGAGCAGGCCGACGGTTTGCCCGCGCACGCTGGATATGAGCACCGGCCATTCCTCGCGCGCCGGCGCTTGCGCGATGTCGGCGAGCGCGGCCACGGGGATGAGCTTTCCTTCATGCGGCAACGCAAGCCCGCCGTCGACATGGGCGAAATCTTGGGCGCGGGCCATGACGATGCGCGAGACGAGCGACAGGGGAATGGCCTTTTGCGGCCCCACGCCGGTGCGAAACAGCAGCAGCGCCGTGGTGGCCTCCGCCTGCGCGCTTTCATGCGCGCGCGAGTCCTCGCCGTGGCCCTCCATCGCGCACATGTCCCCGATGCCGTTGGGATCGAGGATGAGGACCGCCGAGCCGTCGCCCAGAATCGTCGCGCCCGCATAGGCGCCCACGGCGAGCAGCGTGCGGCCGACCGGCTTCACGACGATCTCCTGCACGTCGGCGACGGCGTCGACCAGAAGGCCGAACGTCGCGCGGGCGGTGGCGATCACGACGATCAATCCACGGAAGGCGAGCGCGTTGTCGAGCGCATGCAGGCGCAAGGCCTGGCGCAAGTCGACCACGGGCACGATGGAGCCGCGCAGCTCGGCGAACAAGGCGCCGCCCGAACGCCGCAGCCGGCTCTCGCCGCCTTCGCTCTTGTGGGTGGAGACCGCCTCCATCACCGATTGCTGGGGCACGGCGAAGCGTATGTTCGCGCAGCTCACGATGAGGGCCGGCGCGATCGCAAGGGTGAGCGGCAAGCGCAGCGTGAAGCGCGTGCCCCTGCCTTGTTCGCTCGCCACGTCCACCACGCCGCCGGCGCGCGTGACCTTGTGCAGCACGACGTCCATGCCGACGCCGCGACCGGAAATATTGGTGACGTTTTTCGCAGTCGAAAAGCCCGGCGCGAAAATGAAGCGATGCACGTCCTGATCGCTCATGGCGGCGAGATCGGCGGCGTCGGCGAGCCCGCGCGCGGCGGCGGTCGCGCGGATCTTCGCGCTGTCGAGGCCCCTGCCGTCATCCTCCACGGCGACGACGATGGAGCCGGCCTCGTGCCAGGCGCGCACCTGGATGCGTCCCACGGCGGGCTTGCCGGCGGCGATGCGCTCGCCGGCGCCTTCCTGCCCGTGATCGGCGCAATTGCGCACGATATGCATCAAGGGATCGTTCAGCACTTCGAGCAATTGCCGATCCAGCGCCGTGTCGGCGCCGTCCACCGCAAGGCGGATGGTCTTGCCCAATTCCGCGCCGAGATCGCGCACGAGGCGCGGCAATTTCGCGAAGACGCGCCCCACGGGCTGCATGCGCGCGCGCATCACCCCGTCCTGCAGGTCGCTGGTGAGCGCCGACAGGCGCTGCAGCGGCGCGATGACATTGGCGTCGGGCTGGCGGCGCGTCACCTCCAGCAATTGATTGCGGGTGAGCACGAGTTCGGACACGAGGCTCATGATGCGCTCGATCGCGTCGATCGACACGCGAATGCCGGCCGCATCCGAGCTGAGGATCGCGCTGGCGTCCGGGCTGGCGGTCGCAGAGGCGTCGCGTTCGCCCGCGATTTGGCTTGCGGGTTGGCTTGCGGGTTGGCTTGCGGGTGGGCTTGCGGTTTGCGGCGTGCGCGCCGCCGCTTCCAGCCGCGCGATGAACGCCTCGTCGGCCGGCCCGGTTTCTCCGCCATGGGTCTGGATGGCGACGAGGGCGTCGCGGACGCGGTCGACGGACTCCAGCGCGAGACTGACGGTTTGCGGGCTTGCGGCGCCGTCGTCGCGCACGCGGCCCATCAGCGTTTCGGCTGCGTGCGCGAGCCTCTCCAGTTGCGGAAGGTCGAGAAAGCCGCAGGCGCCCTTGATCGTGTGCAGGAGCCGAAAAATATCCGCTACGGCGTCGTGGTTGGTCGGGTCGCTCTCGAAGACGAGGAGCTGGGCGGCGACAGCCTCCACATTCTCCGCGCTCTCGACGAGGAAATCCTGCAGCAACTCATCCATACAAACGACTCCGCCGCTTAAAACGCAATGCGGCGGAGAGAGGATGGCACAGCTTCGTTAAAAGGACGTTGGCGGCGTCAAAGCTTTTATCCGGAAGCGGTTTCGTCGGGCGCCGGCGCGGAGGACGCCTGCGCGCCGGCCGGTTGCGCGCGCACCACCACGCTGGCCTCCAGCGTCTGCGCGCGCACGTCGAGCCCGCTCGCGCGCGCCACGAGGCCCGCATAATAAGCCTGCACGCCATGGGCGTCGACGGAGCCGCTCTCCGGTTCGCCCGCCAGCAGGGGGCTGACGGAGCTGGCGAGGCGCAGATTGGGGCCGGCGACGGTGACGGTGAGGACGGTCGCCTCGTCGACGCCTTCCACATCCACTTTCATCAATCCGCCGCGCGGTATGCAGGCGCCGGCGATCAGGCACATGTTGAGCAGCAATTTAACCTTGTTCTTCGGCATCAACGCGCGCGGGGCGTTCCATTCGAGCTTCGTGCGGTCGTCCTGGAAGAGGTTGCGCGCCACTTGCTCGGCGTCGCCCGTGTCGATGGAGGCGCCGGCGGAGCCTGCCGCGCCGAAGGCGAGGCGGCAGAATTGCAGTTTGGCGGAGGCGTTGCGCGCGCTCTTGCGGATGAGGTCGGTGGCGATGGCGCGCATCTCCGCGTCGTTCTCCTCCTCCAGAACCTCCAGCCCGTTGACGATGGCGCCGACGGGGCTGATGACGTCGTGGCAGACGCGGGAGCAAAGAAGGGCGGAGAGGTCGAGGGCGTCGAGTTCGATGACGGGCATGGGATTATCCGATTGGTTTTTCCGATTTGGCGAGATCGGGCTTCGGACGCAAGACACGCGGGCGCGCGCGAATCAATCTGCGGCGCCAAGGCTGAGAGCAAGGGTCTAGACGCCGGCGCCGGACTTGGCCAGTCCGACGCGGGCGGCGGCGCAGCCGCGCGTTCGGCCGGCATGGTCTAGCCGCGCCTTTCGGCCTTTTCGTTCAGCCAAGCCGCAAGTCGTTTGCGGCGCGGGGATTTCCCGCTGCGCGGGCGATGGGGCAACGGATCGTTAACCCTCTTGCGGCAAGCTTCCCGCGCCAGGCGAAATGGATGGCCCCCGCCACGGGACGGCCACGTTTCGTCCCCTGTTTCGCCCGACGCCGTCGCGAAGAAGGCGCAGGCTCGGGGCTTTTCGGGAGACCAGCATGCGTTCGTATTCGCGCCGCGACGCGATCAAGCTTCTCAGTTCCGCCGCAGCCGCCGGCGCCGGCGCCGATCTGGCCGTCGCGCCAGCGCTGGCGCAGGCGGGCCGCCCGCAGCGTTTCACCAGCCGCGAATTGCTGGACAGCGGGCACCAATTTTTCGGCACCGTGTCGCGCGGTCTGGCCTCGGTCGTCGAGGAGGCCACGCGCCGCTGGGGTCAGCCCAACGCCTATATCCTCGGGCAGGAGGCCGGCGGGGCCTTCGTGGCCGGCGCGCGCTTCGGCGAAGGCGCCATGTACACGCGCAACGCCGGCGACATGCGCCTGTATTGGCAAGGTCCCTCGATCGGCTTCGACGCGGGGGCCGACGGCGCGCGCACGATGATGCTCGTCTACAATCTGCCCTCGCGCAATGCGATCTACCGGCGCTTCGGCGGCATCGACGGCTCGGCCTATTTCGTCGGCGGGTTCGGATTCACCGCGCTGACGGCCGACGACATCGTGATCGCGCCGATCCGCGCGGGCGTGGGGGCGCGGCTGGGCGTCAATCTCGGCTATCTGAAATTCACGGAAACGTCGACCTGGAACCCCTTCTGATATAACGCAGGTTCGATTTGTGGCCGCCGCAGCGCGCGAAATGCGCTGCGCAGCTTTGCTTTCGGCGGCGGCGCATGCCATGCTTGGACATCGTCCATTTCACTTGGCGGCGCGTGTGATCGAACAAGCGATGGTGTTCGCCCTCGGCTTTCTCGTCGCGGGGCTCCTGACGCTTCTTTTCCTGCCGGCTTTCTGGCGGCGCGCGGTGCGCTTGTCGCGGCGCCGGCTGGAAATGCTCATGCCCCTGTCGATGGACGAAATCATCGCCGAACGGGATCAATTGCGCGCGCAATTCGCCGCCGAGCGCCGGCGCATCGAACAGGCGCAGGAGGCCTTGCAGGCCGCGCGCGCGCGCGACATGGCCGAACTTGGCCGGCGCGCCGCCGCGCTCGCGCAGGTCGAGGCCCAAGCGGAAATCCGTGAGCGAAACCTGAAGCTTGCGCTGGACGAGGCGCACGCCCGCGTCGCGCTGCTGGAGCAGGCGCTTGCGGGCGCGCCGCCGCAGGGAGATCTGACGCAGGGAGATCCGAGGAAGGCCGATCCGACGCAGGCCGCGCGGATGGCGCGAACCGCGCGCGCAAGACGCCGCCTTGCGGCGCGCCATCTCCGCCGTGGGCGACGATGTGGCCCGGCTCATGGAGCGGCTGGGGGCCGCTCCTTTGGCCGCTCCTTTGGCCGGGGCCGTGGATGAGCTTGCGTGCTTGGGGGCCGCGCCCTCCGCCTCGTCCTCCGCCGCGCCCTCCGCGCCCGCCGCCGCCCTCGCCCCGCAGCAGGAAGGCCGGCCTGCGCCCGGCGCCGCCGCAGGCGGGCCCCTGCGTCTTCCCGGACCCGCCGCGCCCCCGGCCCGGATCGCCGCCGGACGGTGAATTCTCTTTTGCTTGCGGGCGGGCGCGCGCGCCGTTATGAGAGGGGCGTTCGCCTTCGGGCGACCCCGCGCTCCCTTCGTCTAGCGGTCTAGGACGTCGCCCTCTCACGGCGAAAACAGGGGTTCGAGTCCCCTAGGGAGCGCCAATCCAATCAGCAATGTTGATCGACCGCGCCCGGACAAGGTCTGGCGCGGCGCGGCGCGTCCATGGCGCCGATCGCGTCGGTCCGCAACTTAAGCGTTGCCAATAACCTCGCTCTTGGGAATACTGCCCGTCTCCCCCGAATCCGGAGCTTAACCGGACGTGGCGCGAAGAGGGGGCCATTTTGAATCACCAATCCTTGTCCGCTTTCATCTGGTCCGTCGCCGATCTTTTGCGCGGCGATTACAAGCAATCCGATTATGGCAAGGTCATCCTGCCGTTCACCGTCCTGCGTCGCCTTGATTGCGTGCTGGAGGGCACGAAGGCGGCCGTGCTGGCCGAACATGCGGACAAGACCAAGGCGGGGCTCAATCCGGAGCAGTTCC
>CAIXDD010000311.1 GCA_903918155.1 uncultured Hyphomicrobiales bacterium | reverse complement strand
CGAGAAGGGCAAGATGCTCGTGTGAGGCGCCGCGCGCCTCCGCCCCTGTCTCCCTCACGCATCGCGGAATGACACCATGAACGCCATCGCAGCCCTGTCTCCCTATTCCTCCTCCGCCGGCAAGGCGAACGCCGAGCGCCATACGCTCTCCGTGCTCGTGGACAACGAGCCCGGCGTGCTCGCCCGCGTCGTGGGCCTGTTCTCCGGCCGCGGCTACAACATCGAAAGCCTCACGGTCGCGGAAGTGGCCCATGAGGAGCGCTGGTCGCGCATCACGATCGTCACCACCGGCTCGCCGGAATCCATCGAGCAGATCAGCCATCAGCTGGAGCGCATCGTGCCGATCCATAAGGTGGTGGACCTGACGGTGCAGGGCCGCGCCATCGAGCGCGAGCTTGCGATGATCAAGGTGCGCGGCAAGGGCGAGAACCGGCTGGAGGCGCTGCGTCTGGCGGAGGCCTTCAAGGCGAAGGTGATCGACGCCACGCTTGAGAGCTTCATTTTCGAACTCACCGGCGCGCCCGACAAGATCGACGATTTCGTGGAGCTGATGCGCCCGCTGGGCCTCGTGGAGCTTTCGCGCACGGGCGTGGCGGCCATCGCGCGGGGCCCGCAGGCGAGCTGAGCCCGAACCGGGCCGCGCCCGTCCAGACTCCCTTTGACGAGAAGCGGCAAGCCCCCTAGAAGGCTCCCGCACAGGTTTTCAGGCCCCGGGGCGGCGGTCTCTTCGTCCTTCGCCCCGCCAGCCCGTCCAGTCACGCCCGAGGCGGGCTTTTCGTCCGCGCCGATCACGAGGAATGCTTACCATGCGCGTTTATTACGATCAGGATGCCGACATTAATCTCATCAAGGGCAAGAAGGTCGCGGTCGTCGGCTACGGCTCGCAGGGCCATGCCCATGTGCTCAACATGCGCGATTCCGGCGTGAAGGACGTGGCGGTCGCCCTGCGCAAGGGCTCCGCCTCCGCCGCCAAGGCGCAGGGCGAAGGCGTCAAGGTCATGGAAGTGGCCGAGGCCGCCAAATGGGCCGACGTCATCATGATGCTCACGCCCGACGAGCTGCAGGGCGACATCTATCGCGAAAGCATCGTCGACAACATCCGCCCCGGCGCCGCGCTGTTGTTCGCGCATGGCCTGAACGTGCATTTCAACCTCATCGAGCCCCGCAAGGACATCGACGTGCTGATGGTCGCCCCGAAGGGCCCCGGCCACACCGTGCGCGGCGAATATCTCAAGGGCGGCGGCGTGCCCTGCCTCGTCGCGATCCATCAGGACGCGTCGGGCAACGCCCATGACATCGGCCTGTCCTACGCCTCCGCCATCGGCGGCGGCCGCGCGGGCGTCATCGAGACGACCTTCAAGGAAGAATGCGAGACCGACCTGTTCGGCGAGCAGGCCGTGCTGTGCGGCGGCCTCGTGGAGCTGATCCGCGCCGGCTTCGAGACGCTGGTGGAAGCCGGCTACGCCCCCGAAATGGCCTATTTCGAGTGCCTGCACGAAGTGAAGCTGATCGTCGACCTCATCTATGAGGGCGGCATCGCCAATATGAATTACTCGATCTCCAACACGGCCGAATACGGCGAATATGTCACCGGCCCGCGCATCATCACGCCGGAGACGAAGGCGGAGATGAAGCGCGTCCTCGACGACATCCAGTCCGGCAAGTTCACGCGCGACTGGATGCTGGAGAACAAGGTCAACCAGACCTCGTTCAAGGCCGTGCGCGCGCGCAACAACGCGCATCAGATCGAGGAAGTCGGCGCCCGCCTGCGCGCCATGATGCCCTGGATCGGCAAGAACAAGCTGGTCGACAAGGCCCGCAACTAAGTTTCGCGCTTTAACCCGCGGCCCGGAAGCTCCCGCTTCCGGGCCGTTTTCTTTCGCAGGCCGCGCGCGATCTTGCGCAACGAGAACTTGCCGCGCGCGATCTTGACCGCGCCGCCCGCCTGCGGCCAGATGGGCGCGAGGAGCGATCCATGCGCCGCCCATATTTCATTCTTGACGTTTTCACAGACCAGCCGTTTTCCGGCAATCCGCTCGCCGTCGTTCGTGAATGCGACGATCTCGACGCCGCGCGCATGCAGGCGGTCGCCGCCGAGTTCAATCTTTCGGAGACGGTGTTTCTGCAAAGCCCGCGCGATCCCGTGAACACGGCGCGCGCGCGCATTTTCACGCCCCGCCGCGAATTGCCCTTCGCGGGCCATCCCACCGTGGGCGCCGCCGTGCTCATCGGCCTCACGCAGGCCCAATCCATGCTCGCCTCGCGTCCCGTGGACGTGGTGCTGGAGGAGGGCGTCGGCGACGTGCGCTGCACCGTCAGCTCGATCGAGGGCCGCGCCACGCGCGCCGTGTTCGCGCTGCCGCGCTTGCCCGCGCAAGCCGGCGAGCCGCCCTCGCGCGCGGCGCTGGCGCGCGCGCTCTCGCTCGACGTCTCCGACATTGGCTTCGAGGGCCATGAGCCGAGCGTGTGGAGCGCGGGCGTCGGCTTCACCTTCGCGCCGCTCGCCAGCCGCGACGCGCTCGCCCGCGCGCGGCCCGATCTCGCGCATTGGGACGCGATCGGCCCCGCCGATCATCCCGCGGTTTACGCTTATGCGCGCGAGACATTCGATCCCCAGCGGCATGTGAGCGCGCGCATGTTCGCGCCTTCGCTGGGAATTGCGGAGGATCCTGCGACCGGCGGCGCGGCGGCCGCCTTCGCGGGCGTGTGCATGGCCTGCGAGAAGCCCGAGGACGGCTCCCATGTGATCGTCATCGAACAGGGCTACGACATGGGCCGCCCGAGCCAGATCGCGCTGACGCTGCATGTGGCGGACGGCGCGCTTGCGGGCGCGGAGATCGGCGGGGGCGCGGTCATCGTCGCCGAAGGCGTGATCGACGCATGAGCGCGGACGCTCCTTTCGCGCAGACCTCTTCCGCGCAATCCTCTTCCGCGCAGATCGCTTTCGCTGAAGTCGACGCGATCGAGAGCCGATATCATGCGCGCGACTGGCCGTTCGCGCAGGCGCGCGCGGGCGAGATCGCGTCGCATTGGGCTGCGCTGCGGCGCGAGCGGCCGGGCCTGTTCGACGGTCGCGTGCTGCTCGCCGATGAGTGGCGCGTGGAGGCGCGCGCCAGCGGGCCTGCGCTCGTCACGCGCCATTTCGATTCGCCCTTCAGCGCTTTTCTCGCCTGGCGTGATTTCGGCTTTCCCGATTCCAGCGTGCGCAATTGCTTCGCCGCCGCGGTCCTCATGGCGCGCGACGGCGCTTATGTCCTTGGCCGCATGGGCGCGCAGACGGCCAATGCGGGCCGCGTCTATTTTCCCTGCGGCACGCCCGACATGAGCGACCTGCGCGCGGGCGGCGTCGATCTCGCCGGCAGCGTGCTGCGCGAACTTGAAGAGGAGACCGGGCTTGCGCCGGGCGAGGTCGCCTGCGATCCCGGCTGGACCCTCGTGTTCGAAGGCGCGCGGCTCGCTTGTATGAAGATCGTGCGTTCGCCCTTGCCCGCCGAGGCGCTCGTCGCGCGCATCGAGGCCTTTTTGCGCGCGCAGAAAGAGCCTGAATTATGCGGCGTGCATGTGGCGCGCGGGCCGGGCGACCTTCTGCCCGCCATGCCGCCCTTCACGCGCGCGTTTCTGGCGCGCCGTTTCGCCGCTCAGCCGGGATAGCCGTTGCGCTGGCGGCTCGCCCGCACCAGCGCGCGCGCCAGCGCGCCACCTCGCCCGCGCAGCCCTCGCCCTCGGGCATGCGGAAGTCCGGCGGCGTCACGCCGGGCGCGAGCGCGAAGGCGCGCGCGGGCGCGTCTGCGGGCGCTCCCGCCTGCGGGACCGCGCGCGATCCGTTGCAGCCTGCGAGCGCGAAAGACAGGGCGAGGCAGGCGAGGGCGCGCCTGAGACCCTGCGAAGGGGCGGGCGAGAGAAGGGGCGAGAGAAGGGGCGAGAGAAGATGGCGGTCCACGGCGGGGCTCCGGCTCGAGTCGAACTTCGGCGAGGCTATGCGATCGTTCCCGCGCGCTCAATCGCCCGCGGCCGGCTTGCCGCGCGCGCCGCGCGACGCCATAGTCTGGCCGCCGCTTGTCACCGATCCGAAAGCCCGCCATGGCCGAAAGCCTGACCGAAGAGGAACGCGCCGCTTACGAAGCGGAGCTTGACGGCCTCCGGCAGGAGCATCGCGATCTCGACGCCGCCATCGAGGCGCTGCAGGGCGCCGGCGCCGCCGATCAATTGCAGGTGCAGCGCCTGAAGAAACGCAAGCTCGCCCTGCGCGACCGCCTCACCTGGCTTGAGGACGCGCTGACCCCCGACATCATCGCCTGAAGCCCCGCGCGCGCTTTTGCGCCTTGCGGGGGCGGGCCCCTTCGTCTATTCCGCCTTCCTTCTCCGCCGCCCATGGGCGAACGCAGGGGCGTCATTTGGTCCAGCACGCGAAACCCGTCGCCATCATCATGGGCTCCCAATCCGATTGGGCGACCATGCGCAACGCCGCGCAGACGCTGGACGCCCTGGGCGTCGGCTATGAGGCGCTCATCGTCTCCGCCCATCGCACGCCCGACCGGCTCGTCGCCTTCGCCAAGAGCGCGCGGGCGCGCGGCTTCCAATGCGTCATCGCGGGCGCGGGCGGGGCGGCGCATCTGCCGGGCATGACGGCCGCGATGACGCCGCTGCCGGTGTTCGGCGTGCCGGTGGAATCCAAGGCCCTGTCGGGGGTGGATTCGCTTCATTCAATCGTCCAGATGCCGGCGGGGATCCCGGTGGGCACGCTCGCCATCGGGCGCGCGGGGGCGGTGAACGCCGCGCTCATGTGCGTGGCCGTGCTCGCCCTGCATGACGAGGCGCTCGCCCGCCGCTATGACGACTGGCGCGCCCGCCAGAGCGAATCCGTCGCCCTCGCCCCGGCGGACGAGCCCGCCGCGGAGGCGAAATGAGCCCTGCCTCTCATCCGTCCATCGCGCCGGGCTCGGTCATCGGCGTGCTGGGCTCGGGCCAGCTCGGGCGCATGATCGCGCAGGCCGCCGCACAGCTCGGCCTGAAGACCCATGTCTTCGCCCCGGAAAGCGGCCCCGCCTTCGACGTGGCCTCCCATCGCACCCGCGCCCCATACGAGGACGAGGCGGCGCTGGCCGCCTTCGCCGATTCCGTGGCGGTGGTCACCTATGAATTCGAGAACGTGCCCGCGCGTGCCGCCGCCGTGCTCGCGCAGCGCCGTCCCGTCCTGCCCGGCCCCGACGCGCTCGCGATCACGCAGGACCGGCTGACGGAAAAGACGTTCCTCAACAAGCTCGGCGTCCCCACGGCGCCGTTTCTGGCCGTCGACGATGCCGAGGGCCTCGCCCGCGCGGTCGAGCGGCTCGGCCGCCCCTCGATCCTGAAGACCCGCCGGCTGGGCTATGACGGCAAGGGCCAGGCGATGATCCGCGAGGGCGCCGATCTCGCCGAAGCCTTCCGCAGCATCGGCGCGGCGCCGGCGATTCTCGAAGGCTTCGTGCCCTTCGTCCGGGAGGTCTCGGTGGTGGCCGCGCGCGCGGCCGACGGCTCCTACGCCGCCTTCGACCTGTGCGAGAACGAGCACGAGAACCACATTCTCGCGCTCACCCGCGCGCCCGCCCGCGTGGCGCCCGAAACCGCCGCCGCGGCGACGGCCATGACCCGCAAGATCATGGAGGCGCTCAAATATGTGGGCGTGATCGCCGTCGAGATGTTCGTCGTCGAGGAAATGGCGGACGGCGCCCGCGTCGAGCGGCTGGTGGTCAATGAAATCGCCCCGCGCGTCCATAATTCCGGCCATTGGACGCTGGACGGGGCGGTCACGTCCCAGTTCGAACAGCATGTGCGGGCGATTTGCGGCTGGCCGCTGGGCTCCACCCGTCGCCATGGCCAGGTGGAGATGCGCAATCTCATCGGCGAGGACGTGAATCGCTGGCGCGACCTGCTCGGCGAAAGCGGAGCTTGCGTTCGCCTCTACGGCAAGCATGAAGCGCGGCCGGGTCGAAAGATGGGCCACGTGACTCGAATCATTGGGCCTTGAGTCCCGGTCACGCTGGACAGGCCCCGGCGAGTCTGCTATTTCGCCGCCTCAAGCACGGGGTCCCTTGGGCCCCGTTACGTTTTCCCTCGAACAGGCCTGACGCCGGCGACGCCGGACCAGCCGCAAGACAGGATCGACGCGTGCAAGTTCTCGTCCGCGACAATAACGTTGACCAGGCCCTCAAGGCGCTCAAGAAGAAGATGCAGCGCGAGGGCATTTTCCGCGAGATGAAGCTCCGCGGCCATTACGAGAAGCCCTCCGAGAAGCGCGCCCGCGAACAGGCCGAGGCCGTGCGCCGCGCCCGCAAGCTCGCCCGCAAGAAGATGCAGCGCGAAGGCCTGCTGCCGATGAAGCCGAAGCCCGCGATGGGCGGACGCTGAGTTAACGCCGCTTTAACTGCGAGCGTGGTGTTTGAAACGGCGCCCCGGGCCCTCCCGGTCGGCGCCGTATCGTTTGGGGCGGCGTGATCGCTCCGCCTCGCGCGCCCGCCGGCGACGGTCCCATTCTCGCCGCATGGCTGGGCGATCTATGGGCGCCGAAACGGGCGCTCCCATTCGCGTTCCAACTGCGCGCCAAGGTGCGTCACGGGCGCGTCACGGGCGCGCCGCATGTGCGATCCGGTGGGGGCGAGAATGTCGCAGCGTTTCGCGCGATCGGGGACAGGCCGCAAACAAGTCAGGATCGGTTGAGAATGTCGTCGCACCCTCTCGCTCTTTCCGCTTTCGCCGCGCGCGCGCCGCGCCTGCTGGCCGCCGCCGCTCTCGCCCTCGTCGGCCTTGCGCTCGGCGGCTGCGCGGCGGGCGGTCTGGGCGGGTCGCGCACGACCGGTCCTCTCGTCGAGACGAGCGAGGATTGCGCCAACAACCAGATCAACATCGCCTCGCTGAACGAGGTCATCAAGCGCAGCCCCGCCGATCCGCAGGCCTATAACACGCGCGGGGCGGCTTATGCGCGCTGCGGCGCCTATCGCGAGGCGATCGTCGATTTCGGCGCCGCCATCAAGATCGACCCGGCGCATTTCACCGCCTACACCAATCGCGGCCTCGCCCTTCGCCAGATCGGCCGCGACGCCGAGGCGCTGAGCGATTTCACCGCCGCCATCGATTCCAATCCGCGCCATGCGCCCGCCTATATCGCGCGCGCCAATCTGCTGCGCGCGCAGAACAAGCTCGTCGAGGCGATGGCCGATCTCGATCAATCCATCCGCCTGAACCCCGAGAACGCGCAATCCTTCCATGCGCGCGGGCTCATCCATCAGCGCAATGGCGACCATGTGCGCGCGATCACCGATTTCGACAACGCCATCGACCGCGATCCCTTCGTCGCCGCGCCCTATCACGCGCGCGGGCAGAGCCTTGTGGCGGTGGGCAAGTTCGACGCCGCGATCGAGGATTTCAACGCCGCGCTCAATGTCGATAACAAGAATCCGGTGGCTTGGGCCTGGCTCGGCATGGCCTATGAGCGCGCCGGCAACCACACCAAGGCGCGCGAATCCTATCAGCGGGCGCTGAGCCTCGAT
>CAIXDD010000310.1 GCA_903918155.1 uncultured Hyphomicrobiales bacterium | reverse complement strand
GCGGCGCGCCGCATGCGCGCGGCTTACGAATCGGAGCGCTCGACGCTGCGTCTGGTGGACGCGTTCGCGCGGATGGAGGCGCGCCAGGGTCGCCGCGAGGAGGCGCTGCGCGCCTATCGCGCCTTTGAGGAGGCCTTGCCGCGCCACCCGCTGGTCGTCGACGCCATGCGGCGCATCGAGGCGGGCGAGCAGCTTGAGCCGCTGGTGCGCACGTCCATCGCCGGCGCGGGCGAAGTGCTCTACGGCCTGGGCGCGGCGGGCGTGCGGCAGGGCGACGAACTCGCCGCCATCATCTATCTGCGGCTTGCGCTGCATCTGGCGCCCGATCACGCGCTGGCCGCCATCAGCCTTGGCGATCTCTATGAGCGCATCAAGCAGGGCGAGCGCGCCATCGAGGTTTACGAGAGCATTCCCGCATCCTCGCCGCTGCGCGCGAGCGGCGACCTGCAGATCGGCCTCGTGCTGGAGACGCTGGAGCGCAAGGAAGAGGCGCAGCAGCATCTCGAAGCCATCATCAAGCGTTCGCCGGACGATGCGGAGCCCCTGCTCGCGCTCGCCAATCTGCAGCGCTCGCGCAAGCTCTTCGCCGACGCCGCGCAGACCTCTACGCGCGCGCTCGCGCTGTCGAAGAGTCCGGGTCGCGGCGACTGGACGACCTATTATTTCCGCGGCGTCTCCCACGAGCGTTCGAAGCAATGGCCGCTCGCGGAATCCGATTTCCAGAAAGCGCTGGAGCTGTTTCCCGATCAGCCGCTCGTTCTCAATTATCTGGGCTATTCCTGGGTGGACCAGGGCGTGAATCTCGACGAGGCGTTCAAGATGCTGCGCCGCGCCGTCTCCCTGCGCCCCGACGACGGCTATATCGTCGATTCGCTGGGATGGGCCTATTACCGCCTCGGCCGTTTTGAGGACGCCTTGCGCGAACTCGAGCGCGCCATCGAGCTGAAGCCGTCCGATCCGGTCATCAACGACCATCTGGGCGACGCCTATTGGAAAGTGGGACGCACGCTCGAAGCGCGGTTCCAATGGAACCATGCGCGCGACCTCAATCCCGATCCCGAGGATCTGCCGAAGATCTTGCGCAAGATCGAGTTCGGCCTTGAGGAGGAGACGCCCAAGCCGAAAGCGGAGGCGCCGGCGGCCGAACAGCCCGCCGAGGCGGAGCCCGCCAGAAACGGCGGCTGATCCGGCTTGGGCGCGCTGCTGGAAAAGGCTCCCGCCAAGATCAACCTGACCCTGCATGTGCGCGGGCGGCGCGCGGACGGCTGGCATGATCTGGAAAGCCTCGTCGCCTTCGCGGGCGTGGCGGATCTTCTGCGGCTCACGCCCGGCGGCGACCTGTCGCTGCATGTGGAGGGGCCGACCGCGCAGGATGCGGGGCCTGTCGCGGACAATCTCGTCTTGCGCGCGGGCCGCGCCTTTCTCGCGCGCTTTCCCGGCGCGCGCGCGGGCCGTTTCGATCTCGTCAAGCGCTTGCCCGCGCAGGCGGGGATGGGCGGCGGTTCGTCGGACGCGGCCGCCGCGTTGCGCCTTCTCGCGCGGCTCAACGGCGTGGCGGCCGGC
>CAIXDD010000309.1 GCA_903918155.1 uncultured Hyphomicrobiales bacterium | reverse complement strand
GAGCAGCCAGGCTGATGAGGACGCGCGCGCGACTCTTGTGCGAAGCAAATCAGGCAAACGGCCTACTCCTCGATGGCGAACTCCATGCCCCGGCCTGCGCGCGGCGTCGAGAGAAAAGAAAACGTGACCGCATCGCTGTTGCCGCGTGGAACGGCGATGGCCACAATAGGCGACCAAGGAGAGACGTATGGATTTCGCGAGCGACAACGCCAGCGGCGCGTCGGACAGGATCATGCAGGCCCTGACCGCCGCCAATGTCGGCTATGCGCCCGCCTATGGCGCCGACGCCGCGACGCAGGAGGCGCAGGCGCGCCTGAGCGCGTTGTTCGAGCGCGAATGCGACGTCTTTCTCGTGGCCACTGGAACGGCGAGCAATGCGCTTGCCCTGTCCGCGCTCTGCCCGCCATGGGGCGCGATCTTCGCCCATGAGGACGCGCATGTGACGGGCGACGAATGCGGCGCGCCGGAATTTTTCTCCGCCGGCGCGAAGCTCGCAGGGCTTGCGGGCGAGGCGGGGCGCATCGCGCCCGAAACGCTGCGCGAAGGGCTTTCGCGTTTTCCGCGCGGTCTGGTGAAACAGGCGCAGCCGTCGGCCCTGTCGCTGTCGCAGGCCACCGAATGCGGCACGCTCTACGGGCTTGATGAGATCGCCGCCCTGTGCGCGCTCGCCCATGAGGCGGGCGTGCGCGTTCATATGGACGGTGCGCGCTTCGCCAATGCGCTCGCAACGCTGGGCTGCGCGGCCGCGGACATGACATGGCGCGCGGGAATCGACGTGCTCTCGCTGGGTGCGTCCAAGAACGGCGCCATCGCCTGCGAGGCCGTGGTGTTCTTCGACAAGGCGCTCGCCGCGGATATGGCGTTTCGCCGCAAGCGCAGCGGGCACACATTGTCGAAAGGGCGTTTCCTCGCCGCGCAGATGAACGCATGGCTCGCGGACGATCATTGGCTTGCGCTCGCGCGCGTCGCGAATGCGCGCGCAAGCGAATTGGCGCAGGGGCTGGCGCGGATCGCCGGCGTGCGCATCGCCTATGACGTGCAGGTCAACGAGGTCTTCGTCGTGCTTCCCGCGCCGATCGACGCGGCGCTGAAAGCCGCCGGCGCGCGCTATTACGATTGGCCCGCGCGGCGCCTGCCGGCGTCGCTCGCGCTTGGCGCGGGCGAGCGTTTCGTGCGGCTCGTGGCGTCGTTCACGCACAAGCCGCAGGACGTGGCGCATTTTCTCGCCATCGCCGAAAAAGCCGCCTGAGGCTGGCCTTTTCGTCCCATCCGCGCCGCAATCGCAGCCTTTTGTCGCGGCCCGTGCGGCGCGCGGGCGCGCCGGAGGAGGCGAAGATGATGCTTTGGCTGGCTGGCGTTCCTGCGCGCTTGCGCGCGCTTGCGATCTCCGCAGGCTTTGCGCTGGCTGGCGCGTCCGGCGCGCATGCGCAGCGGTTCGAATTTTTCGACGGCGGCCCTTTCCCGCCGCGCGCCCTTGCGCCGGATGCGCGCGAATGGGACGGGCCGTCGCCGCGTCTGTTCGTGCGCCGCGCGCTCGAAGCGCAGGGCTATCAGGTGATCGCGCTGCAGCGCGGCGGTCGGGTGTTCGAGGCGCAGGTTGAGGACAGGCGCGGACGCCGCCTGCGCGTGATCGTGGACGCGCGCGACGGCCAGGTGATCGAGCGCTTTCCCCTGCGCGGCGGCTTCGAAGGGCCGCCGCGTCCCCCGCGCAATGTGGGGCCGGATCGTTTCGAGCGCATCGGCCCGCCGTTCGAAGGGCCCGACGTCGGCGCGTTCGCGCCCATGCCCGACGATCCGCGCCTCGCGCCGAACGCGCGCCAAGAGTCGATGCGCCAAGAGACGATGGGTCAAGAGACCTTGCGCCAAGAGACCTTGCGGCAAGACGCGCGCAAGGCGGGCCGCAAGCCTGCGTCGCGTCAGGCGCGCAAGCCCGCCGGCGAACAGGCGCGCAAACCCGCCGGCGAACAGGCGCGTATGCAAGCCGCGCGCGCCGCCCCCGCGACGCAGACGCCCGCGCCATCCGCCGCGCCGCCATCCTCGCCCGACCCCGCGCGCGAGTCCGCAATTGCG
>CAIXDD010000308.1 GCA_903918155.1 uncultured Hyphomicrobiales bacterium | reverse complement strand
GGCACGATCACGATGGCCTTCTCGCGGGCCAGCCGCGTCATGATGCGGCTCACGGTCTCCACCGTCAGGCCGAGGAAATCGCCGATGTCCTGCCGCGTCATCGGCAGCAGCACATGGACCTGATTGCCGTTGATGCGCATCCAGCGATTGCGCAGGCCGATCAGGAAGGCGGCGACGCGCTCTTCCGCCGTGCGGCGGCCGAGTATCACCATCTGGTCCTGCGCCAGCGACAATTCATGGCTCGCCATGGAATGGAGGCGGCGCAGAAGATGGGGCTTGGCGTCGAGGAAGGCGGAATATTCTTCGCGCGAGAACCGACAGGCGGTGGTGGGCGTCAGCGCGTCCGCGCAGAACACGTTGCGCTCGCTCATCGACAGGCCGAGAAAATCGCCGGGCAGCGCGAAGCCCACGACCTGACGCCGACCGTCCGGCAGAAGCTTGTAGAGACGCACGGCGCCGGAGGTGACGTTGTAGACATGCTCCGACGCTTCGTCCTGTTCGAACAGCGTCTCCTTGGCGGGGATCGAGAGCGTCTGCGCGAGCCGGTCCAGCTCCGTCAATTCGGCGGGCTCCAGCGCGGCGCACAGGCTGAGCGCGCGCACGCGGCATTGCGCGCATTCGGTCGCGCCCGCGGAATTGGGACACAGGCCAAGCGCAGGCGCAGAAGCGGAAACGGAAGCGTCGAGCGGCGCGTTCATGAGGCGAGTTTGCACTTCGGCCCGCGCCTTGGCAACCTTGAGCCTGGTCGCGCGTTCGCCCTTGCTTGACGCAAGTCAATGCCGGGCGCGCGGCTTTCCCGGACCCTGTGCGCCATGAGCCTCACCCATGCGAGCGCAGATTCTCACGAGCCCCTGTTCCGCGCGACCCCGGTGGATCGGCGCCTTGCGCTGCGCGCCTGGCCGCTGGTGCAATCCTCCCGTCCCCAAACGCGGCTTGCAGACTGGCTGAGCTATGCGCTGGCGCAAGGTGGTGCGCGTGGGCGCGCGGGCGGCCGCGCGGGCGGGCGTGCGGGCCTCGTCGCGCTGGAGGATGCGCGCGGCTATGTCCACGCGCTGTTCGCCTGGCATGTGCATCGGGCCATCGGCCATTCCCGCGCCCTGCGCGTCACCGATCTCGTGGTCGGCGCGCTCCCCGGCCGTCCGCTGGCGGAAAGCGTGGCGCAGGCGATCCGGCAGACCGCCGCGGCGGTCAAGGCCGACAGCGTGGTGGTGGAGATGGGCGAGCGGCAGATCGCCCCCGACGCCCTGCTCTCGGACGGGTTCGAGCATCTCGTGCTCCATTGCATGCGCAAGAGCGACGCCCCCGCCGCCCATTAAGCCGCCGCTTCCCCGCCGCGCGCGCAGGGGCTATGTCTGGCGGGCGCGACGTCGTGCGCATGAGCCGGACATGAGCCAGACTTCGTTTTCCCCGCACGCCCTGGGCGACGCCCGCATCGCCTTCCTCTCCTCCGGCACCGGCGAGGCCGACGAGGCGCTCGCGCGCCTGGCGCGCCGGTATGGCGCAGTGGATTGCGAGGGCGCGGACGTGATCGTGGCGCTGGGCGGCGACGGGCTGATGCTGCAGACGCTGCACCGCTTCATGGGCGCCAACAAGCCGATCTACGGCATGAACCGGGGCTCGATCGGCTTTCTGATGAACGAATATCAGGAAGAGGGCCTGCGCGAGCGGCTCGCGGCCGCCCACGCCTCCACCATCCACCCCTTGACGATGAAGGCGCAGGACATGCGCGGGGCGGCGCTGGAGGCGCGCGCGATCAACGAAGTGTCGCTGCTGCGCCAGTCCTATCAGGCCGCGAAGCTGAAAATCTCCGTCGACGCCAAGGAGCGCATGGCCGAACTCGTCGCAGACGGCGTGCTCATCGCCACGCCGGCGGGCTCAACGGCGTATAATCTCTCCGCCAACGGGCCGATCCTGCCGCTGGACGCGCCGCTGATGGCGCTCACGCCCATCTCCGCTTTCCGTCCGCGGCGCTGGCGCGGCGCGCTTTTGCCCGACAAGGCGCGCGTGACCATCGACGTGCTGGAGGCCGACAAGCGCCCCGTCTCCGCCGTGGCCGACCACGTCGAATTCCGCAATGTCGCGCGCGTGGACATCGAGATGGACCATGCGACGGGCTGCATCATCCTGCATGATCCCGGCCATTCGCTCGACGAGCGGATCCTGCGCGAGCAATTCGGCGCGTAAGCCTTCAGCGGGCGAGCGCGTGAAGCACGCGCGCCCAGCTGCGCGTTCCCTTGTGATAGGACGAGACTTCGTATTTCTCGTTGGGCGAGTGGATGCGGTCGTCGTCGAGGCCGAAGCCGATCATCAGCGAATCCATGCCCAGATCGCGTTTGAAATCGCCGATCACGGGAATGGAGCCGCCCCCGCCCGCCATCACCGCCTCGCAGCCCCATTCCTGCGTCAGCGCGACGCGCGCCTTTTGCAGGAAGGCGGAGTCGAAGGGCAGCGAAATGGCCGCGGAGGCGCCATGCGAGATGAAACGCGCATGGCAATCGGCGGGCAGGCGCGCGCGCACGAACGCATGGAAGCTCTCCACGATCCTGTGGGGATCCTGCGCGCCCACGAGCCGGAAGGAGACCTTTGCGCTCGCCTGCGCGGGCAGCACGGTCTTGGCGCCTTCGCCCGTATAGCCGCCCTGCACGCCGTTGAACTCGCAGGTCGGGCGCGACCACACCTGTTCGAGAACGCTGCGCCCCTGTTCGCCGGCGGGAACCGACAGGCCCACATCGCCCAGAAACGCGCTTTCGGAGAAATCGAGCGCGCGCCATTGGGCGGCGACGTCGGGCGGCAGATCGCGCACGCCCTCGTAAAAGCCCGGCAGCGCAACCGCGCCCGATGCGTCGTGCAGGTCGGCGAGAATGCGCGCCAGCACGCGGATGGGATTGATCGCCGCGCCGCCGAACAGGCCGGAGTGAAGGTCGCGCGAGGCGGCCTCGACGACGACCTCCTCGAAGACGAGGCCGCGCAACATCGCGGTGATGGCGGGCGTCGTGCGGTTCCACATATTCGTGTCGCACACGAGCGCGACGTCGGCGCGCAATTCGTCCTTATTGGCCGCGAGAAAAGCGGGCAGCGAGGAGGAGCCGCATTCCTCCTCGCCCTCGAACAAAACGCTCACATGGCACGGCAGGCCGCCTTCGCGCAGGAGCGCGCGGCAGGCCTCCACGAAGGTCATGAGCTGGCCCTTGTCGTCGGCGGCGCCGCGCGCGACGATGCGGCGGGCGCCCTCCTCCTCCACGATGCGCGGCGCGAAGGGATCGCTCTCCCACAGGTTCAGCGGATCGACCGGCTGCACGTCGTAATGGCCGTAGAAGAGCACATGCGGCGCGTCCGCGCGCGCCGCCTTCGCATGCGCCACGACCATGGGATGGCCGGAGGTCTCGCGCAGGCTCGCCGCAAACCCCATGCCCGACAATTGCGCGACGAGCCAGCGCGCGGCCTGCGCGCAGTCCTGCGCGAAGGCGGGATCGGTGGAGATCGACTTGATGCGCAGGAGATCGAACAGGCGTTCGAGCGAGGCGTCGAGATCGCCGTCGATGCGGGCGAGCGCGGAGTCAAGGGACATGCTGACGGGACCTTTCCTTAGCGCCTGCCGCCCAGCATGCCGCCGAGCACGTTGCGCAGGATGGCGCGCGTGATCTGCGTGCCGATGGAGCGGGCCGCCGATTGCGCGGCGGAGGAGACGATCTTTTCGCCCAGCGACTGGCCGCGCCGGCCCGGCGCCGGCTTGCCGGTGCGCGGATCGATCCTGGGAGCCTCGCCGCCGAGCACGCCGCCCAGCATGCCGCCGATCTGGCCCAGCAGGCCCCCGCCGTCCCCTTCGGGCGGCGCGGCGGCCGCCTGCGCGCGCTGCTGCAGGATTTCAAAGGCGGATTCGCGGTCGAGCGTGACGTCGTATTTGCCGCGCAGCGCGCTCTTGGCCTGAAGGGCGGCGCGCTCCTCGGGCGTGATCGGCCCCACGCGCGCGGCCGGCGGCGCCACGAGCGTGCGCGCGACTTCGGAAGGCGCGCCCTTGTCCTGCAAGGTGGAGACGAGCGCCTCGCCCACTTTCAGCTCCATGATCGCCTTCGCGGCGTCGAAGCCGGGCTTCTGGCGGAACGTCTCGGCGGCGGCCCTGACCGCGCGCTGGTCGCGCGGCGTGAAGGCGCGCAACGCATGCTGCACGCGGTTGCCGAGCTGGCCCAGCACCGTCTCGGGCACGTCGAGCGGATTTTGCGTGATGAAATAAACGCCCACGCCCTTCGAGCGGATGAGGCGCACCACCTGTTCGATGGCGTCGATCAGGGCTTTCGGCGCGCCGTCGAACAGAAGATGCGCCTCGTCGAAAAAGAACACGAGTTTCGGCTTGTCGAGATCGCCTGCTTCGGGAAGATTTTCGAACAGCTCCGACAGCATCCACAACAGGAAGGTCGCGTAGAGGCGCGGACTGCGCATCAGCTTGTCGGCGGCCAGCACGTTGATGAAGCCGCGCCCGTCGCGGTCCTTGCGCAGGAAATCGTTGAGGTCGAGCGCGGGTTCGGCGAAGAAATGCGCGGCGCCCTGGTTCTCCAGCACGAGCAAGGCGCGCTGGATCGCGCCCACGGTGGCGGGCGCGACATTGCCGTATTTCGTTTTGATCTCCGCGGCGTTGTCCGAGATGTGCTGCAAGATGGCGCGCAGGTCCTTCAGGTCGAGCAGCAGCAGGCCGTTCTCGTCGGCGATGCGGAAGGCGATGTTGATCGCGCCTTCCTGCACGTCGTTGCATTCGAGCAGGCGCGAGAGCAGCAGCGGCCCCATTTCGGAGATCGTGGCGCGCACCGGATGGCCCTGCTCGCCGAACACGTCCCAGAAGACGACCGGAAATTCGTCCGCCTGCCATTCGAAGCCCAGATCCTGCGCGCGCTTCTGGAAATGCGCCTTGGGTTCGCCGATGGCGGCCACGCCCGAAAGATCGCCCTTCACGTCGGCGGCGAAGACGGGCACGCCGGCGTTGGAGAATCCCTCCGCCAGAACCTGCAACGTCACGGTCTTGCCCGTGCCGGTCGCCCCGGTGACGAGGCCGTGGCGGTTGGCGAAGGGCAAATGGATGAATTGAAACGCGTCTTCGGACTTGCCGATCAAAATCTGGCCGCTCACGCTGCGCGGATCCCCGGACATTGCGATCTCCCGGTGTGTGAAATGCCCCTGTCTTATAGGCCATCGACGCCGGCCCCGCCATGGCGCGCCCTTGATCGCATGCGCCCGCCCGTGCCAAACCCCCATCCGCGCGTTGGAGCCGGAGACATCGGCGGAGGCTGAGCGCGAAGAACCGGGCGTGAAAGGTCGGACATGGACGAATTGATCGCGCGCGTCAGCGCGGCGCTGGCCACCGACGAGGCGACGGCGCGCGCCGCCGTGGGCGCGACGCTGAAATTCCTGCAGGACAATGCGGCGGAGGAATCCGCGCCCCTGCTCGACAAGCTGGAGGGCGCCCGCGCCGCCATCGACGCGCAGGCGCAGGCCGCCGGCGGCGGAGGCGGCTTGCTGGGCGCGCTCGGCGGGCTTTTCGGCGGGGGCGGCCTCATGGGCCTTGCGGGCGAGCTGCAGGGGCTGGGCCTCGGGCTGGGCGACCTGCAGGCGCTGGGACACGAGATCCTCGACCATGGCCGCGCGCTGGCGGGCGAGGAGACCATGGCGGCCATCGCGCAGGCCACGGGGCTCGATCAATATCTGTAGCGCCGGCCGCGGTCGCGCCATCCGACGAAGGGCGTGTGGCCGGGGCCGGGGAAGCGTGTAGAACGACAGCGAAAGCCCCTTGCGGGCGCGCTTGAGAACCATGGCCATGTCCTCCGCCCCCGCGCTGCCTCCCGACCTCGCCGGCCTGAGCGCCGATTTTCCCGCCCCCTCGCAGGAGGCGTGGCGCGCGCAGGTGGACAAGGCGCTGAAAGGCGCCTCGTTCGACCGGCTGATCTCCCGCACGCTCGACGGCCTCGACATCCAGCCGCTCTATGCGCGCGCATGCGACGGGCGCGCCCCGCTCGCCCGCGCGCATGCGCAGGGCTGGCGCGCGCTGACCCGGCTCGACCACGCCGATCCCCACGCCGCCGCCGAACAGGCGCGCGCGGATCTGGAGGGCGGCGCGCAGGGGCTGCATGTCGTGATGGCGGGCGCGCGCGGCGCCTATGGCTTCGGCCTGCCCAATGCGGCGGGCGCGCTCGAAGACGCGCTGGCCGGCGTCGATCTCGCGCATGCCGACATCGATCTCGATCTGGGGCCCGACGGCGAAGCCGCGCTGCGTCTGGCCGCGCTGGCGGAAGGCCAGGGACTCGCGCCGGACTCGGCGGCTCTCTCCTTCGGCCTGCGCGCGGACGATCCGCAGCTGGCCGCGCGCGCGAAGGCGCTGGC
>CAIXDD010000307.1 GCA_903918155.1 uncultured Hyphomicrobiales bacterium | reverse complement strand
GAATAGGCGCCCGCGCCCGCCGGCGCCACGTCGAGGCTGAAGCGCACGCCGGTCTCGCGATTCACTTCATTGGCGAGATCCACCACCGCGCGCACGAGCCGGGCGAGATCGACGGGCTGCATGTCGAGCCGCGCCATTTCCGCATCGAGCCGCGAGGCGTCGGAAATGTCGCTGATGAGCCTGTCGAGGCGCTTCACGTCGTGCTGGATGACGGCGAGCAGGCGCGCGCGCGCGTCCTCCGTGCGCGCGATGGGCAGCGTCTCCACGGCGCTGCGCAGCGAGGTGAGCGGATTCTTCAATTCATGCGCCACGTCGGCGGCGAAACTCTCGATCGCCTCGATGCGATTGTAGAGCGCATCCGTCATGTCGCGCAGCGAGCCCGACAAATGGCCGATCTCGTCGGCGCGATCGGTGAAATCGGGGATTTCCTGACGCGACTTGATGCCGCGGCGCACGCGCTCGGCCGCTTCGGCGAGCTTGCGCATCGGCTCCGCGATGGCGCCGGCGAGCAGAAGCGAGACGATCAGCATCACCGCGGCGAAGACGAGGAAGACGCGGATCATCGCCCAGCGTTCGGACGCGATGATCTTGTCGATGTCGCCGCCTTGAGTCGACAAAAGCAGCACGCCGCGCACGACGCGGAAGCGCTGCACCGGCGCAGCAACCGAGATGATCGTCTCGCCGCGCGCGTTGACGCGCACCACCGATTGCGTTTCGCCCGCCAGCGCGGTCTGCACTTCCGGATAGGCGCGCCCATTGGCGAGCCCGATGTCCTGATAGAGCGGCAGATTGGCGCCGCCGGCCGCGTTCTTCAGCCAGGTCCATGCGCGCTGGCGCCAATTGGCGGGGCGCTCTTCGGAGGCCGGCGGCAGATCGAAGCGCAGGATGGTCGAGCGCTCCGTCATGGAGCGCGAGTCGAGCAGGAGATAGCCGTCGCGGTCGTAGATGCGCGCCACCGTGCGCGTGGGCCAGACGAGGCGGCGCAGCACCGGGCCGATCTGATCGGGATTGATCGAGAATTCGAGCGAGAGATCGTCGCTGTCGCCGGGCCCGTAGCTTTGGCCGGGCGCGAGCTGGAGAAGTTTTTCGGGATCGAGCCGGATGGCGTCGGTCTCCACCGTCGCGGAGGCGGCGACGGCGGCGGCGATGATCTCGCCCTGCGTCTTCAGGCTCTGCATCCGCGCGGCGATGAGGCCTTCGCGGAACTGGTTGAGATAGAGGAAGCCCAGCAGCATGAGCAGCAGGCCGCCGAGATTGAGGAAGACGATGCGCCGGGTGAGCGAGGAGGAGAAGGGCGCGGCCAGCGCGCGGCGCAGCGGACGCGTGCGCTCGCCCAGGGTGCGGCCTGCGGCGACCGGCGTGGCGGGCCTTTCCTCATGCGCTTCGACGCTCATGGGCTCATCTTACCCCGCCGCTGGGCGTCAGGCGATCAGGAAAAGAAAGGTTTTTCAGGCCTCGCGAAAACGATAGCCCACGCCGTAGAGCGTTTCGATCATCTCGAAATCATTGTCCACGACCTTGAACTTCTTGCGCAGCCGCTTGATGTGGCTGTCGATCGTGCGGTCGTCCACATAGACCTGATCGTCATAGGCCGCATCCATCAGCGCGTTGCGGCTCTTCACCACGCCGGGACGATGGGCGAGCGCCTGCAGGATGAGGAATTCCGTGACGGTGAGCGTCACCGCCTCGCCCATCCAGGTGCAGGTGTGGCGTTCGGGATCCATGCGCAACAGGCCGCGCTCAAGAATGCGCGCCTCCGATTCCTTCTGCGCGGCCGCCTCCTTGGGATTGGCGCGGCGCAGGATGGCCTTCACGCGCTCCACGAGCAGGCGCTGGGAGAAAGGTTTGCGGATGAAATCGTCCGCGCCCATCTTCAGGCCGAACAATTCGTCGATCTCCTCGTCCTTCGACGTGAGGAAGATCACCGGAAGGTCCGACTTCTGCCGCAGGCGGCGCAGAAGCTCCATGCCGTCCATGCGCGGCATCTTGATGTCGAAGATCGCAAGGTCCGGCGGATTGGTCTTCAACCCGTCGAGCGCGCTCGCCCCGTCGTTATAGGTTTGCACCCGGTATCCCTCGCCCTCGAGGGCGATGGAGACGGAGGTGAGGATGTTGCGGTCGTCGTCCACGAGAGCGATGGTGGGCATCAGGTTTCCGGTGTTGGGTGCCCGAGGGCGGGTGCGGCCTCAGCCGCGGAAACTCAGGTCCTATATAGGCCGAAATGTGACCGACGGCGACCGCAAGCGTGGCGGAAGCCGGGAGAAAGCGTGAGCGCCGGCTTGACCCTGTGGGCGCCGTCCCCCTGCGACAGCTGCGCCGCGGCGTGGGAAACGCCCGCATTTTCAGGCACAAGATGGGCAAGCCGGAGGCCCGGGCGCAAACGTCGCGGGTTGAGCGGGCGGCCTCGTCGGGCTAAGACTCGCCGCCCTCCGCGCCGGAGGCTTGTCCGGAAGGTCGCCTGATGTCGATTACAACCTACGTCCTCACGCTGTCCTGCGCCGACCGGCCGGGAATCGTGGCCGCCGTCTCGACCTATCTGTTCGAGCAGGGCTGCAACATTCTCGACGCCCAGCAATTCGACGACGTGGCGACGGGATTGTTCTTCATGCGCGTGACCTTCGAGGCGCAGGCGCCGAAGGAGGCGCTGCGCGGCGGCTTCGAGCCCATCGCGGAGCGTTTCGCCATGAACTGGATCATGCGCGACATGGCCGATCTCAAGCGGGTGATGATCCTCGTCTCGAAATTCGATCATTGCCTCGTCGACGTGCTCTATCGCTGGCGCATCGGCGAATTGCCGATGGAGGTGAGCGCGGTGGTCGCCAATCATCCGCGCGACACGTTCTCGCATATCGATTTCGACGGCGCGCCCTTCCACCACCTGCCCGTGTCGCGACAGACGAAGCTGGAGCAGGAAACCCAATTGTGGGACCTCATCCGGCAGACGCGCACCGACGTCGTGGTGCTCGCCCGCTATATGCAGATTCTCTCCGACGGCCTGTCCGCCAAGCTCTCCGGCCGCTGCATCAACATCCATCATTCCTTCCTGCCGGGCTTCAAGGGCGCGAGCCCCTATACGCAGGCGCATGTGCGCGGCGTGAAGCTGATCGGCGCCACGGCGCATTACGTCACCGCCGATCTCGACGAAGGCCCGATCATCGAACAGGACGTGGAGCGCATCACCCATCGCGACACGCCCGACGATTTGATCCGCAAGGGACGCGACATCGAACGGCGCGTGCTGGCGCGCGCCCTGCGCTGGCATCTCGAAGACCGCGTAGTGCTGAACGGCCGCAAGACCGTCGTCTTCAACGATTAGTCGCGCCCGCGCAGGCTCCAGCCCGACAGGCCGTCGCGCGCGGGATCCGGCGCCGGCGCGCCCGGCGCGTCGTCGGGCTGCGCCTCCGGCTCGAACGACTCGTCCAGATCCTCGCCGGCGACGATTTCGAGAAGATCGAAAGGCGCCTGCGCGTCGAACGCCACAAGCGCGTTGGGCGCCAGCAAGGCGAAGCGCGGCGCGTCCGCCGCTCCGGACTCACCGTCGGCGCGCGCGATCTGCGTGATCCCGCCCTCGAAAGCCGCAGCCGCGACGGCCAGCGCCGACGGCGCGGCCGCGTCCGCCCGGCGCATGAGCGGGGGCGAGCCCGTGATGCGGATGCGCGCCCCGTCGCGTTGAACCATGGCGAAGAGCCGCGCGGCGGCGGCGGGCGCGAGCCGCACGCAGCCATGGGACGCCGGCCGGCCGAGCTGGCCCACGGCCTTCGTGCCGTGAATGGCGTAACCGCCCCGGAAGAAGATGGAATGGGGCATCGGCGCATTGTCGTATTTGCGCGAATAATGCATCCGCCGCAGCGCCGTGGGGCGGAACTGGCCGCGCGGGGTGACATAGCCGCGCCGCGCGCTGGAGATCGGCCACACATGTTTCGCGCCGCGCTTGTCGGAGACGACCATGCGCTGCGACGACAGGTCGATGTCCACCTGCACCACCGCCGCTGCGGGCGCGGCCGACAGGCTCCAGCCCAAAAACCCCGCAAACGCCGCGGCTGCGCCGCGCGCCGTCAATCCACGCATGAACGAACTCGCCCCTCGTCTGGCTTGAGCTGTAGAATGACGGCGGGCGCAGCGCAGGCAAAGCTAAAAAAGACATGAAGGTTGACCATCCCTTAACCGCGACGCCGCGTAATGGCGGCGGACGGGACCAAGGACGATGACGAGGCTGGCTCAAAAGACGGGATCGAGCGCGGCGCAGGCGGGCGGTCCGCGCGCGCGCCGCCTCGCCTGCGCACTTGCGGCGATCGTGTGGGCGCTCGCGCCGGCGCGCGCGCAGGAGGCGGGAACGCTGGCGCCCAAGCCGCTGCCGCCGCTCGCCCGGCCTGACGATCCCAAGACCGCGGCGAAGGAATTATTCGCGCGCCGCGCCTTGCCCGCGCGCATGGCGGCGCGCTCCATCGGCTTTTATTCGCGCGGCTGCCTGGCGGGGGGACGATCGCTCGCCGTGGACGGCGAGTCCTGGCAGGTGATGCGTCTGTCGCGCAATCGCAATTGGGGGCATCCGACCCTGATCGCGGCGGTCGAGCGGATCGCGCGACAGGCGAAGGCGGAGGGCGTGTGGCCCGGGCTGCTCGTCGGCGACCTGTCGCAACCGCGCGGCGGGCCGATGCTCACCGGCCACGCCTCCCACCAGATCGGGCTCGACGCCGACGTCTGGCTCACGCCCATGCCGGCGCGCAGGCTGACGCTCGCCGAGCGCGAGGACATGTCCGCAGTGGATATGGTGCGCGCCGACAAGCGCGACGTGGAGGCGAGCCTCTTCACGCCCGGCCATCTGGACTTGCTGCGCATCGCCGCCCAGCAACCCGACGTCGAGCGCGTGCTGGTGAACGCGGCCATCAAGAAGGCGCTCTGCCGCAACGCGCGCGGCGACCGCAGCTGGCTTGCGAAAGTGCGCCCCTATTGGGGGCACAATTATCATTTCCATCTGCGCATCGCCTGCCCGGCCGGCGATCCCGCATGCCGCGCGCAAGATCCACCGCCGCAAGGCGAAGGATGCGACGCCTCGCTTGATTGGTGGTTCACCGAAGAGGCGCTCAATCCCAAGCCCGATCCCGCCTGGAAGCCCAAGCCGCCGCTGACGCTTGCGCAATTGCCGGCCGAATGCCGCATGGTGCTGAAAGCGGACTGAAGCTGCGCGTGAAACCAGCGCGGCCGTTCGCGCGTTGGTCGGCATGGTGCAAAACCCTGATCGACAAGACGCTGATCGACAAGACGCTGGCCTACAAGCCGCCCATCCCCATGAGGCCCCGCGCCAGATCGCGTCCGCGCGACGCGCGACGCTCGCCATCGCCGGTCCGCTGCCGGTGCGCGTCGCGCGCGCGGGCGGACGGCTCGTGGTCGTGTCGAACCGCGTGTCCCTGCCCGACCCTTCGGGCAAGATCGTCGCCGGCGGCCTCGCCGTCGCGCTGAAGGACGCGCTCGAACGGCATCAGGGTCTCTGGTTCGGCTGGAGCGGCCGCATTTCCGCGCAGCCCTGCGAAGAGCCGACCTTTCTTGAACGAGGCGCGGCCCATTACGCAGTGATGGATCTCACCGCGCAAGACAAGCAGGAATATTACAGCGGCTTCGCCAATCGCGCGCTGTGGCCGCTGATGCATTACCGCATCGGATTGTCCGAATTCTCGCGCGCCGATTACGGCGGCTATCGCCGCGTGAACCGCGCCTTCGCCCGCGCGCTCGCACGCCTGCTGAAGCCCGAAGACGTCGTGTGGGTTCATGATTATCATCTGATGCCGCTCGCCTCGGAATTGCGCGCGCTGGGCGCGGCCAATCGCATCGGCTATTTCCACCACATCCCCTGGCCCGCGCCGGAAGTGTTGGGCGTGCTGCCGGGCAGCTGCGATCTCCTGCGCGGCATGCTCGATTACGATCTCGTGGGCCTGCAGACCGAACGCGACGCGGACAATCTGCGCCGCGCGCTCATCGAGGACGCGCAGGCCGCGCCGGTGGGGGCGCGCAGCGTGGAGCGCGGCGCGCGGCGCACGCGCATCAAGGCCTATCCGATCGGCATCGATTTCGACGCTTTTCGCCTCGCCGCCGAACGCACGCCCGCCACGCGCATGGTGCGCGAGACCGCGAAGAGCCTGGCGCAGCGACGCCTGATCATGTCCGTCGACCGGCTCGATTATTCGAAGGGCATCCCGGAGCGCATGGAGGCCTATGAACGCTTCCTGCTCGCCAATCCCGACCAGCGCGGCGCGGTCGTCTTTCTGCAGATCGCGCCCACGAGCCGCGCCGAAGTGCCCGAATACGCCAAGCTCACGCGCCAGACGAACGAGACCATCGGGCGCATCAACGGCGAGCTGGGCGAGCCGGACTGGACGCCGATCCGCTATGTGACCAGCGCCTATCCGCGCGCCGCGCTCGCGGGCCTTTTCCGCATGGCGCGCGTGGGCCTCGTCACGCCGCTGCGCGACGGCATGAATCTCGTCGCGAAGGAATATGTCGCAGCGCAGGATCCCGCCGACCCCGGCGCGCTCGTGCTCTCCCGTTTCGCCGGAGCCGCCCAGCAATTGCCGCAGGCGCTGATCGTGAATCCCAACGACAAGTTCGAAGTGGCGGAGGCGATCCGGCAGGCGCTCGACATGCCGCTGGAGGAGCGGCGCGCGCGCTGGGCGGCTATGGCTGCGACCCTGCGCCGCTGCGACGTGGGATGGTGGACGGGGGCCTTCCTGCGCGACCTTCGCAACGGCGAGCGCGCGCCGGGGCTGGACGACGACCAGCGCCGGGAGGCCGCCGGCTGAAGGGCGCCGCGGGGCCCTGAAAAAGCCATCACAAGTCACCTATAAAATACAAGTTGTGCACAGTTTTTCAGCTTTGTAAGCGTGGCGTTGACCTTCTATCGGCTAAACGGAGACTATGGTTGCCGCCGAACGTCTCCAGAGACTGAGCTATGGCGCCGCCGCGAGAGCCCGCAGCTCCGCGGCGCAGGCCCTGCCTCTTTCGGCCAGCAGGCCCGCCGCCGCCAGCGCGTCGCCCGCCGCGCCCTGGGCGAGGCCGCGGGCGAAGGCTGAGGCGGAGGGGCAGGCGTATTGGCCGAGCAGGCCGGCCATCTTGTGGGCGAGCTTTTTGACCGTTTCGCCGTCCAGCGACGGAGCGGCCAGACCGGCGCAGGCCTCGTCGAGGTCCTGCGCGCAGGAGTCCGCAAGCATCGACAAGGCTTCGGCGCCCAGCGCGTCACGCAAACGCTGCAAGGCGGCGCGATCCGTTTCGCAAGCGGAGATCGAACCAGGCGTCATCGCTCATCGCCCCTGGAGCATGGGGCCACGCGGCGCCGCGACCCGACAACCCGAGTAACAAGAGCATCCGATCATGACAAGCCGAGTCCTTTTGGTCGAAGACGCATCCTCCTTCCGCAAGATGCTCGGGACGTTCCTGCGCAAGAACAATTACGAAGTCTATGAGGCGTGGTCGCTTGCGTCCGCGCGCCGCCTGCTGCCATCCGTGCAGCCCAACCTCATGCTGCTCGACCTGCAGCTTGAGGACGGCGACGGCTATTCGCTCCTGCGCGAATACGCCGACCGGGACCTCTCCATTCTCGTCATTTCCGCGCGCGAGGAAGTGGGCGACCGCGTGATCAGCCTCGAACTTGGCGCCGAAGATTACATGGTGAAGCCCATCGACCTGCGCGAATTGCTGCTGCGCATGCGCCGCATCGAACGTCTGGCCGCCAGCCGCAATTACGGCTCCATCATCGATTTCGGCGCCTTCGTGCTCGACCTCGTGAACCGGAAGATCGTGCGGCCGGGCTTTCCCGACGTGTCGCTCAGCCATTCCGAATTCCTGCTCGCGCGCATCCTGATGGAGGCCGACGGCAAGATCCTCACGCGCGACACGATCGCCCGCCGCGTGCTCGGCAAGTCCAATGTGGCGAGCAGCCGCGCCGTGGACGTGCTCGTGAGCAAATTGCGCAAGAAGCTCGACCCGACCGGCCAGTCCTCGCTCATCTGGAGCGTGCGCGGCGAGGGCTATCGCTTCGCGCTGGAGCGCAAGCGCCCGCAGGACGGCGCCCCGCCGCTCGATGAATCCGTCGATCTCCAGTCGACGCCGTGATCGGAGACGAGCCCATCAAGCCCGATGCGCGCCGCACGGAGAATTCGAAAGACCTGACTCGCCTGCGCGACGCATTCGCCGCGATCGCGCAGGCCTCCACCGGCTTCGGCCTCTTGCTTGTCGCCACGCTCTGGTCCTTCGTCTATTTTCACATCGAAGAGCAGCAGCGCCTCACGCGCGCGGGCGCCGAACGCACGCTGTCCAACCTCACCCGCGCCTATGCCGAACATGTCAGCCGCAGCGTCAAGGAGATCGACGCGGCCCTGATCCTGCTGCGAAGCGCGATGCTCGCCCAGGGCCCCGCCTTCAGGCTCGCCGATTACACGGGCTCGGATTATTTCAAGAAAGACCTGATCCTGCAGATCGCCCGCGTGGACGCGCGGGGCGTGATGATCGAGTCCAATCTCGGCGATCCCGGCCAGACGCTGGACCTGAGCGACCGCGAGCATATCCGCGTGCATCTGGAGCGCCCCGACGATTCGCTCTATATCGGCGCGCCGCTGGTGGGTCGCGTGTCGGGCCGCTGGTCCATCCAGTTCACGCGCAAGGTGCTCGACGCCGCCGGCGAGGCATCCGGCGTGCTGGTCGCCTCGGTCAATCCGGACTCCTTCTCCAGTTTCTACGGCTCCATGCAGCTCGACGGCGGCGCGATCACGCTTCTGGGGGCTGACGGACTCATACGCGCGCGCGGCGGACCGGACGCGCAGGACCAGCTGTCCCGCAAGGTCGCCTATCTCGACATGGTGCGGCGCGCCGCGCCAGGAGCGGGATGTTTCATCGCGGTGTCGGCCCGCGACGGCGTCGAGAACATGATCTGCGCGGGACAGGTGAGCGGAGCCGATCTCTATGTCGCCGTGTCCACGCCCTTGGCGCAGATCGACGACGACGTGGCCAATATGCGGCGGCAATTGACGCTGATGGCGCTCGCGCTCACCCTGTTCTGCATTCCGCTGATCGCGGCGGCGAGCTGGCGGCGCTACAAGCTCGCCCGCGCCATGCGCCAGCTTGCGCAGGCGCGCCGGAAAATCGCCCATGCGGCGCGCGACCTCACCTGCGCGCTGGAGAACATGAGCGACGGGATCATGCTGCTGGACCATCAGGGCGCGATTCTGGTCAGCAACGATCAATCCTTCGCGCTGCTTGGAATCGACGCGCCGCGCGGGGACGCTCCGCACACGAATGACGAGATGCGCGCGCGCGTCGCGCAGATCGAGATCGCCGCCTGCGGCGACGATCTCGCCGATCTTGCGGAGGCTTTGCGCCTCGATCTTGCGGATCGGAGCGCGCTCTGCGCCGGGCCTGCGGGGCGCGTGCTCGACCTGCGCACGAAACGGCTGGAGGACGGAGGCTTCGTGCGCACCATCGCCGACGTCACGCGCAAGCATCGCGATTCCATCATGGTCGCCAAGGCGCGCGACGAGGCGCAGGCGGCCAGCCGCGCGCGTTCGGCCTTTCTGGCGCGCATGAGCCATGAGATCCGCACGCCGCTGCATTCCGTGCTCGGTTTCTCGCGGCTGCTCGTTCAGGAGCCCATGCCCGCCGGCGCGCGCAAAATCGCGGACATGATCCATGAGTCGAGCGCGCATCTGATCTCCATCGTGGACGACATTCTCGATTTCTCGAGCGCCGAGGCGGGCCGGCTCAACGTCTCGCTCGGCCCCGTCGAGATCGCAGCGCTCGCGCGACGCCTCGAGTCGATCGCGCGGCCGCTGGCCGCCCAGAAGGGGCTCGCGCTCACATTGTCCATCGCGCCGCAGACGCCCGACTGGGTGACGACCGATCAGCGGCGGCTGCTGCAAATCCTCACCAATCTGCTCAGCAACGCCATCAAATTCACCGATCAGGGCGCAGTCGTCCTGCGCATCGCGCCCGGCGAGGACGCCGACCATCTGCGCTTCAGCGTGGAGGACACCGGCTGCGGGATCGACTCGGCCAGCGCGGCCAGTCTGTTCGAAGCCTTCAGCCGTGGCGAACGCGCCGCCGACAAGCCGGGCTCAGGCCTCGGTCTGGCCATCGTGAAGGAGCTTGTCGCCTTGATGGGCGGGCGCATCGAAGCCAAAGGCGCGCCCGGCGCAGGCGCCACTTTCGTGGTCACGATCCCCGCCGCGGGCGTGGACGCGCGCATGCCGGCGCGGCGTGCGCCAGGGCGCCAGACGCCGGCGTTTCTCAACGTGCTGGTGGCCGACGACACGCGCGCCAGCCTGCTTCTGATCCGTTTGATGCTGGAGAAGCGTCATTGCCGCGTGACCTGCGTGGAGGATGGCGAAGCCGCCGTCGCGGCCGCGCGCGCGCAGGCGTTCGACCTGATCCTCCTCGACATCCAGATGCCGAAGATGAACGGTTTCGAAGCGGCCGCCGCGATCCGGGCGGAAGGCGAGACGCAAGCGGGCGCGCGCCGCCCGCTCGTTTCCGCCCTCACCGCGCAGGTTCTGCCGGAAGACCAGACGCGCGGGCGCGAGGCGGGCATGGACCATATGTTGCGCAAGCCCTTCGAAGATTCCGAGCTGGACGCGCTGCTCGCGCGCGCCGTGCGGGAACGGGATGAACGGGACGCGCGCCGCGATCTCGACGCGCGGGCCTCCGCCTGATGCGCGGACGCGGTTTTGAAACGCTGATGGGCGAGGCTCTGGCGCGCGGACGCGGCGATCTTGAAACGCGCAGCCTCGCGCTGCGGCGCGCGGGCCTCTGGCCAGCCGGGCGCGGACGTTACGCGCCGCCTTTGGATCGCGACGCGCTGGCCAGCGGATTGCTCGCGCATTTCGGCGCTGCCAAGCCCTCCCACGCCGTGTCCGCCTGCCTCGCCTTCGGCGATCTGGTGGAGCAGGTCACATTGGGGCGCCGGCTGGTGAAAGTGCTCGCGTCCCTGCTCGCGGAAACCGAAGAGGCGGACGGCGTTCGTCTGGTCGTGCTCAACCGTACGCGGCCAAGCGCGCAGATTCTCCTGCGCGACGGGGCGAGCCGCCTCTTCCTGCCCAAAAGCGCCGATGAGGCGCAATCGGGCGCGGGATTCGACGGGGCCGGCGAAGCGGGACTCATCAGCGGCGAGCTGTTGCGCGCGCTCGCCCGCGATGCGCAATCTTGCGTGACAGGCGACGGGTGACGGGTGACGGGCGCGCGCGCCATTTCGCTTGATCGGCCCGCCGACTTTTCCGATCATGGAGAAAAGTTCGGGAGCGCGCCATGGTCCGAAAAAGCCTCGCCTGCGTCACGACCGCGTTCGGCGTCTGCGTCTGCTTCTGCTTCTTCGCCGCCGCGGCGCGGGCGCAAAGCGCCGCAGCTTTCGCCAGCGGCCGCACGTTCAGCTATATCGTCTCGGCGGGCGCGGGCGGCGGCTATGATCTCTATGGCCGGCTGACGGCCGAATTCATGCAACGCCACTTGCCGGGTTCGACCTTCGTGGTGCGCAACATGCCCGGCGCCGGCCATCTGATCGGCGCCAATGCGCTCTACGCGTCGCCGGCGGACGGCTATACGCTGGGCACGTTCAGCACCGGGCTCATCTACAACCAGATCAGCAAGAACACCGCCGTCCGCTTCGATCTGGCGAAAATGAGCTGGATCGGCAAGGCGGGGTCCGATCCGCGCGTCGTGGTGATCGCCGCTCATTCGCCCATCAAGACCTTCGATGAATTCCTCGCGCAAAAGGAGCCGTTGAATTTCGCCACGTCGGGGCTGGGCAGCGCATCCTATATCGAAATGCTGCTGCTCTCGAACACGATGAAAATGCCGATCCGCATTCTCACCGGCTATTCAGGCAACGCCGACCAGCTCGCGATGCGGCGCGGCGAGATCGCCGGGACCATCGGCTCGCGCTCGTCGCTGCAGCATTTCGTGGACAATGGCTATGGCCGATTCATCGCGCAGATCGGCGGACGCGAGCCTGAGCCGCCGCAGCTCAGTCAATGGGCGAAAGATGAGCGCGCGGCCAATTCAGTCGCGCTCATCCAGTCGCAGGGCGACATCGCGCGGCTCACCGCAGGCCCGCCGGGCGTGCCCGCCGCCAGGCTCGCCCTTCTGATCGACGCCTATCGAAAGGCGATGAACGATTCCGACCTGCAGGCGCGCGCGGAGAAATTCGGCTATCCCATCGAGCCCGCCTATGGCGAGGAGGTGGCGCAGATCGTGGCGCGCGCGCTGCGGCAGCCCGACGAGATCGTCGCCACGCTGACGCAGGCGCTGAAAGACGCAAAATAGACCGCTGCGCGGAACAAGCGCCCCCGCGCGCTTGCGCGGGTTTTTGGCGGACCCTATGCTGCGCGCCACCTTAACAACATCAGAAACCATTCTTGGGAGGAACATATGGCCGGAGCCGGTCCCAGCATCCAGGACATTCTCGCCTCGTCCACGGCGACCGCGCTTCCGGCGCCGGAACTCTCGGCCTCCACCCAGACGCGCCATTATTTTCAGGCGATCGACAATCTCATCAAAGTGTTCGATTTCCGCCCCGGCGACCAGGTGCTGTTCCTCACCGATCCGCTGCTCGACCGGCGCGTGATCGACTGCCTCACCGGCATCGCCAATTCGCGCGGCGTGCATCCGCGCGAGTTCATGGCGGCGACGACGCAGGTCATGTCCTGCCCGCCGGAAGTGAAAATGCTCATCGAGCAGGCGACCTTCGTGATTTCGAGCTGGTTCTGCTCGGTCAACGATCCCTTCTTCCAGAAGATGCGCAAGGAGGCGGGGCAGCGCTGGGTGAAGATCACCTATTTCCGCAATCTCGACGTGCTGCACACGCCGCAGGCGCGGTTTCCCGTGGAGCTGGTGGGCGAGATCATCCGCGCCACCGCGCGCATGTATCCCGCCGACCATGATTTCGACATGACCTTCTCCTGCCCGCGCGGCAGCGACCTGTCGATCAGCTTCACGCCCGACATGGTGAAGAACCTGCACGCCAACAATCGCTGGCAGGGGCAGGACACGGCCGTCCAGCCGGGCTGCTATGTGCATTTCCTGCCGACCCACGGGCCCAATCTCTACGACCGCAATTGCTTCCGCTATGACCGGACCAAGCATGGAAAGATGCAGGGCGTCATCTTCCCGCAATGGGCGGTGGGCTTCAAGAAGCCGTTCGAAGAGCCCATCGCGATCGAATATAAGGACGACGTCGTCGTGAAGGTCGTCGGGAAATCGATGGAGGCGGAGATCCTGCGCGACATGCTGGTGGGCGTGGAGGCGCATCTGCATGAACTGGGATGCGGCTTCAATCCGAAATATCCCCGCTTCAAGGCCTATCCCGCCGGGTCGAACGCGCCGGGCGCGCTGCATTTCGGCACCGACAGCAACAGGCCGAGCGAATTCATGCAGCGCATGGTGCCCGCCTGGGAAGAACCCCACACGCATCAGGATTGCGTCGTCTTCGACATGACTGTGAAGGCGGGCGACCGCACGCTGATCGACAAGGGATTCCTCACCGCCCTGCGCGATCCGCAGGTGGTGGAGGCCGCCGCGCGATTCGGCGACCCCAAGGAGCTTCTCGAATCCTTCGTGGAGTAAGGTCCATGACCGCCAAGGAAAGCGCCAAGGAAAGCATCATGAAACGCACCGCGAACGCTCTTGCGGCGACGCTTAGAGGCGCGGTTGGGGGCGCGCTAGGGAGCGCGCTTGTCTGCGCTTGTCTCCCCGCGCCTGCGCAGGCGCAATTCTACAAGGACAAGACGCTCGCCTTGCTCGTCAATTACGGCGCCGGCGGCAACGCCGACACGGAGGCGCGCGTCTATCAGCGCCATATGGGCAAGCATATTCCCGGCGCTCCCACGATCGTGGTGCAGAACGCGCCGGGCGCGGGCGGGCTGAAGGCCATGAACATGCTGGGGCTGGAGATCGGCGCGCGGCCCGACGGGCTCACCGCCGGCTATTTCACCATCGGCGCGAGCCACGCCATGGTCGGCGACCCGGCCCTGAAAGTGACGCTGCAGGACGATTTCATCGTGATCGGCGGCGCGCGCGGCTGGACCATCGTGTTCGGCCGCAAAGACATGGCGCCGGGCGGCGTCAATCGTCCGGCCGATTTCGCGAAGTCGGAAAAGGTGTTCTTCGGCGGCTACAGCCGGGCGTCCTCGCATGACACGCGCCTGCGCCTGATGCTGGAGATTTTCGGCGTTCCCTACGCCGCCGTCACCGGCTTCCCCGGCACGTCGGACATCAACAAGGCGATGCAGCAGAACGAAGTGAATCTGTCGGGCTCCTCCTTGCCGGGCTATCAGACGCAGGTGATCCCGAACATCATCAAGACCGGCGTCGGCGTGCCTTTGTTCCATTATCCCGTGATCGGCCCCGACGGAAAGCCGACGGGAAATCCCGCGCTGTTGGCGGAAGGGATTCCGACGATGGACAAGGTCTATGAGGACGCGTTCGGCAAGCCGCCGTCGGGCGTGAAGTTCGAGACGCTGCTGACGATGAACACCGTCGGCACGAATCTGCAACGCGCCATCCTTCTGCCCAAGGGCTCGCCTCCGGCGGCGGTGGAGGCGCTGCGCGCGGCGTTCGACAAGATCGGCAAGGACGAGGTCTTCCTCTCCGAATACCAGAAGATCACGGGCGAGCGTCCGGAATTCGTGACGGCGGAGGAATTGAAGCCGCTGTTCGAACGTTTGAAGACCATCGATCCGGCCGTGAAGAAAACCCTGATCGAGTCCATGTCGGGAACCTGATCCATGACGATCTCCAGCGCCAAGCGCGACGCCTTCGCTTTTCTCGATCGCAACGCGCAGGCGCTGGCGACCCTGTCCGACAGCATTTTCTATTTCGGCGAACTCGGCCTGCAGGAATATGAGACCTCGGCCCTGATGCGCTCGCATCTCGAAGAGGCGGGCTTTCGCGTGCAGGCGGGACTCTCCGGCTTCGAAACCGCCTTTCTGGCGACCTGCGGCGACGGCGGGCCGACGATCGCGCTGCATACGGAATATGACGCCAATCCGGAGAATTCGCAGCGCTCCGGCGCATGCGCGCGCGCGGAGATCACGCCCGGCGCGCCGGGCCATTGCGAAGGGCACAACGTCAATGGCGCGGTGCTCGTGGCCGCCGCCGTCGCCATCAAGAAAGCCATGGACGCGCGCGGGCTGAAAGGCGTGCTGAAAGTGTTCGGCGCGCCGGCGGAGGAGCAGATCCTCAGCCGTCCCTATTTCGTGCGCGACGGCCATTTCGACGATGTGGACGTCGCGTTCCACAATCATATCGCCGGCGAGTTCAAGGCCATTCACGGCGTCACCCATGTGGCGCTGATCTCCGCCATCTTCCGCTTCCATGGCGAATCCGTGCACGCCTCCACCGCGCCCTGGCGCGGGCGCGACGCGCTTGACGCGGTGATGATGATGGACGCGGGCATGGCGCAGCATCGCGAACATATGCGCCCGGAGATGCGCGCCCATCGCGTGGTGCTGGAGGGCGGCCACCAGCCCAATGTCATTCCCGCGCGCGCCTCCTTGTGGTGGTATTTCCGCGATCCCACGGCGGACGGCGTGCGCGCCTTGTTCGAAAAGGCCAAACGCGTGGCCGAGGGAGCCGCGCTGATGACCAATACCGAACTGGAGGTGGAGACGCTGAGCGCGGTCTGGCCCGTGCGCGCCAATGAGACGCTCGCCCATGTGCTGCAGGCCAATATCGAAGAGATCGGCATGCCGGCCTGGACGCAGGAGGAGCAGGCGCTCGCGCGCAGCCTTCAGGAGGCGGCGAAGACGCAGGCGACGGGCCTGCTGGACGCGCCCACGCCCCTGCGCGGCCCCTCGCCGCAGCGCTCGCCTTCAAACGATTGCGGCGACATTTCGTGGAAAGTGCCGATGGGTCGGCTTTCCTTTCCCGCGACGGCGCCGCACCTGCCCTTCCATCATTGGAGCGCGGGCGCGCCGCTGGCGACCTCCATCGCGCATAAGGGCGCGCTCGTCGGCGCCAAGGCGCTCGCCGGCGCCGTGATCGATCTTCTGGAGACGCCCGCGCTCATCGAAGAGGCGCGGCGCAGTTTCGCGCGCGAGATCGGCGACGTGCGCTATGCGCCGCTGCTGCCCGCCGGACAGACCCCGCCCGCGGCGATGAACCGCGAGGCGATGGAGCGGTTCCGCGCGCCCATGCGCGCCCATTACGTCAAGGAGCGCACGCCCTTCGCCTAAGCGGGGCGCGGCTTCTTCTTGGCGTAAGGCTTTTTCTCGAAGGGCTTCTTCTCGAAAGGCGCCTTGTCGAAGGGCTTCTTTCCGAACGGCTTCTTCTCGAAGGGTTTCTTCTCAAACGGTTTCTTCTCGAAAGCCTTCTTGGCCGGCTTCTGGTCGAAGCCCGGCTCGCCGCCTTCGGCGACGCGGGCCTTTTCTTCGAAAGGCTTCTTGTCGCGATAGGGCTTCTTGTCGGCATAGGCGGGCTTGTCGCCGTAGGCCTTCTTCTCGGCATAGGGCTTCTTCTCGCCATAGGCCTTTTTCTCGCCGTAAGCCTTCTTCTCGCCGTGAGGCTTTTTGTCGGAAAAGGGCTTCTTGTCCGAGTAAGGCTTCTTGTCCGAGTAAGGTTTGCGCTCCTCCTGCGGACGCGACGGATTGGCGTCGGCGTGAGCCCCGTCGTCGCTGTCGCGGGGGCCGCCGCGCATTTCGCGCATCGTGCCCTGGGCCGGCTGGATATGGACGTTCTCCTCGCCCGATCCCTTGCGGACGGCGGCGGCGAAACCGGCCGCGGCGGATTCCACGATTTCGAATTTCGTCTCGCGGTCGAAAATGCGGATCGCGCCGATCTCGTTTTTCGACACGCCGCCCAGCCGGCAGATCACCGGCACGATCCAGCGCGGATCGGCGTTGTTGCTGCGGCCCACATTCATGCGGAACCAGAGTTTCGGTTCATTTGAGCCGCGGGCGCCATTGTCGCGCGGCGCGCCGCGCAGGGCCTCGCGTTCGCGCTTGTCGGGCCGTTCGCGCGGCGGACGGGGGCCGCGCTCGGGACGGGTCTCGGCGTCGAGCAGGTCTTCGGGCGCGGGCATGCGCGCGCGGAACATGCGCGCCAGCGCGAGCGCGATCTCATCGCTCGTGCGATGGGCGCTGAGAATGGCGGCCAAGGCGGAATCGTCTTCGCCGGCGGCTTCCGTGAAGACGGGATCCTGCAAGAGGCGCTGCTGGTCGGCGGCGCGGATCGCCTCGGCGGTGGGCGGCGCCTGCCAGGCGACGTCGATGCGCGCGCCTGCGATCAGCGCCTCCGCCTTGCGGCGGCGATTGAAGGGCGCGAGCAGGACGCATACGCCCTTCGCGCCCGCGCGCCCCGTGCGCCCGCTGCGGTGGAGAAGCGTTTCGGAATCGTTGGGCAAATCCGCATGGATGACGAGTTCGAGCCCCGGCAAGTCGATGCCGCGCGCGGCCACGTCGGTGGCTACGCAGACGCGCGCGCGTCCGTCGCGCAGGGCCTGCAAGGCGCGGTTGCGCTCGGTTTGCGACAATTCGCCCGACAGAGCCACGGCGGCGAAACCGCGCTCCACAAGACTGGCGTGGAGGTGGCGCACGGCCTCGCGCGTCTGGCGGAAGATCAGGGCGCTGCGCGGCTCGTAAAAGCGCAGCACATTGACGACCGCATGTTCGTCGTCGCCGGGCGTGATGCGGATGGCGCGATATTCGATGTCGCCATGCGGCTGGTTGCGGTCCACCGTGTCGATGCGCAGCGCGTCGCGCTGGAAGCGCTTGGCGAGGGAGGCGATGTCGCGGGGAATGGTGGCGGAGAAGAGCAGCGTGCGCCGCTCGGGCGGCGCGGCGTCGAGAATGAATTCGATGTCTTCGCGGAAACCCAGATCGAGCATTTCATCGGCTTCGTCGAGCACGATGGCGCGCATGGCCGAGAGGTCGAGCCGCCCGCGATCGATATGGTCGCGCAAACGGCCGGGCGTGCCCACGACCACATGGCAGCCGTCCTCCAGCGCGCGGGCTTCGCGCCGCACGTCGAGCCCGCCGATGGAGGTCGCGATGCGCCCGCCAAGGGCGCCATAGAGCCAGACCAGTTCGCGCTGCACCTGCATGGCGAGTTCGCGCGTGGGCGCGATGACGGCGGCCAGCGGCGCGCCAACCGGCGCAAGACGTTCGGCCCCGCCGAGCAGGTCGGGGGCCATCGCAAGGCCATAGGCAACCGTCTTGCCCGAACCGGTCTGCGCCGAGACGAGGAGGTCGCGCCCATCGGCCTGCGCTTCGAGCACGGCGGCCTGCACGGGCGTGGGATCGGCATAGCCCTTGTCGGCCAACGCTTGCGCGAGGCCGGGATTGGTCACGGAAAAAGACATGAAGACGGCGGTCTCGAACTGGAGGACAGGAAGCCTGCCGGCGCGCGTGAAAGCGTCGCTCGCGGCTTTTGACAGGGGGTCCCGACAGACGGAGCGCCCAGACGCCCATGTTCAGCGAAACCGCGCCAAGAACAAGCGGAAAATGGAGCGGGCGCGAATTTCTTTCCCCGGCGTGGCCTTCACAGGCCCCGCGGAAGCCGAAGGCGCGGGCTCAGGACTTGCGCTCCGGGCTTGCGCGCAGGGCTTGCGCACAGGGCTTGCGCAAAGGGCTTGCGCACAGGACTTGCCCCGATAGACTGAGCGCAAACAAGCAAATCGGGGGGAGGCGAACATGTTCACCAGCTGGCGGGGCGTCATCGGCATCATTCATCCCACG
>CAIXDD010000306.1 GCA_903918155.1 uncultured Hyphomicrobiales bacterium | reverse complement strand
GTGAGCGGCGTCTTCAGGTCATGGGCGATATTGTCGGAAACCTCGCGCACGCCTGTCATGAGCTCCTGAATGCGGTCGAGCATCGCGTTCAGATTGACCGCGAGGCGGTCCAGCTCGTCATTGGCGCCGGCGAGCGGCAGACGCCGGTCGAGATCGCCGTTCATGATCGTGCGCGCGCTGTCGTTGATGGCGTCCACGCGGCGCAGCACGCGTTGCGCGACGAAGAGTCCGCCCAGCGTGCCGATGACGACCAGCCAGAAGAGAGAGACGAGCAAGGCGCGGCCCATCACGTCGCGCAGGGTCTCGCGGTCGCGCAGATCGCGCCCGACCAGCAAGCGGAACCCGCCCGGCAGCAGGAAGATGCGGGCGAGCGCGCTGCGCTCCACGCCCTGTTCTCCCACGGGTTCGTAAATCGTCTCGCGCACACCCGGCTGGCGCAGAACGTCGGGCGGCAGGCTCTTGATATTGCCGGCCAGCGATTGGCCTTGAAAATTGGTGACGAGATAAAGCGAGGCGCCGGGCTGGCGCACGCGCCGCTCCACCACATCGACGAGACGGCGGATTCCCCCCTGCGCATATTGTTCGGACAGGCCGTTGATCTCGGCCTCCACCGTCGCGCCGACCTGTTCGTCGACCAGCCGCCGCACGTTCCACGACACCCAGGTCATCACCACGCTGGCGCCGATCGCGAAAGCGACGAGATAGCCGATGGACAGCTTGAAGGCGGTCGTGCGGAAGAGCTTACCGAGCGCCGTCACGGATCATATATCCGGCGCCGCGCACGGTGTGCAGAAGCGGGGCGTCGAAGCCCTTGTCGATCTTGGAGCGAAGGCGCGACACATGCACGTCGATCACATTGGTTTGCGGATCGAAATGATAGTCCCATACGTTTTCGAGCAGCATCGTGCGCGTGACCACCTGCCCCGCATGGCGCATGAGAAATTCGAGCAGGCGGTATTCGCGCGGCTGGAGGGGGATTTCCTTGCCGTTGCGGGTGAGCTTGTGCGCGAGGCGATCGAGTTCGAGCCCGGCGACGCGCAGCGTCGTGGCGTCCTGCGCCGGCGCGCTCTTGCGACGCGAGAGCGCCTCCACCCGCGCGAGCAATTCGCTGAAGGCGTAGGGCTTGGCGAGGTAATCGTCGCCGCCGGCGCGCAGGCCCTTCACGCGGTCGTCGACGGCGCCCAGCGCGGAGAGGATCAGCGCCGGCGTGTCCACGGCCTGCTCGCGCAAGCCGCCGATGAGCGAAAGCCCATCCATTTTCGGCAACATGCGGTCGACGATCAGCACGTCATAGGCGCCTTCGGCGGCGCGGGCGTATCCCTCAAGCCCATCGGCGGCGCAATCGGCCAGATGGCCCGCCTCGCGAAAGGCCTTGGTGAGATAGCCGGCGGCTTCCTTATCGTCTTCGATGATGAGAATGCGCATGGAGGACATATAGCAAGCCTTGAAGGAAAGCGGCAGGTCGGCCGCAGGGGGCGCGCGGGCCGATTCGCCGGCTGACGTGTCTGCCGTTTCGCCGGACGCCCTGCGGATCGCCTCGGACCTCAGGACGCCGGGCCCGTCGGCAGGGCGACGAAGCGCGTGGAATCGCCCGTGCGCACGCGCAGCAGCACGGTCTTGCGGTCGCTGCGACGCGCCTCGCGCACCGCGTCGGCCACGTCGACGGGGCGCGCGACGGGCTTGCCCGCCGCCTCCACGATCACGTCGCCCGCGCGCAGGCCCTGGCGGGCGGCGGGGCGGGCGGGCTCCACCTCCGCCACCAGACCGCCGCCCTGTCCAGGCGCCAAGCGCAGGCCGAGGCGGCCGGCGCC
>CAIXDD010000305.1 GCA_903918155.1 uncultured Hyphomicrobiales bacterium | reverse complement strand
GTGGAGGCGCCCGCCGCCGGCGGCGCGGTCGCCTTCACCCTCGACCAGAGCGAGCTTGAAAGCGTGCGCGCCGATCTCGGCCGGCAGATGGATTCCCACGCCCGCACGCTCGACCAATTGTCCACGGCGGTCGCGATCTTCGATCGCGCGAAGCGCCTCGTCTTCCACAACGCCGCCTATCGGCAATTATGGTCGCTCGATGCGGCCTGGCTCGACGGCGCGCCCACGGATTCGGAGATCCTCGACCGGCTGCGCGCCGAGCGCCGCCTGCCCGAACAGGTCGATTTCCGCGCCTGGAAAGAGAGCGTGCTCGCCGCCTACCATTCCGCCGAGACGAACGAACAGGTCTGGTATCTGCCCGACAGGCGCACGCTGCGCGTCGTCTCCACGCCCCATTCGCAGGGCGGCGTCACCTATCTCTTCGACGACGTGACGGACAGCTACGCGCTGCAGACGCAATATCGCGCGCTCGTGACGGTGCAGGGCGAAACGCTCGACACCTTGCGCGAAGGCGTCGCCGTGTTCGGCGCCGACGGGCGCCTGAAGCTCGTCAACGTCGCCTTCGCCGCGCTCTGGGGATTTGATTCCGCGCAGCTCAAGGGCGCGCTTGAAGCCGCAGAGACCGAGCGCCTGCGCGCGCCCCATGTGGACGACGTGCTCGCCCAATGCCGCCCGCAATGTCCCCAGGACGATCTGTGGAGCCAATTGCGCGGCGTCGTCGCGGGCTTGCATGACGCGCGCACCGGCTTCCAGCGCAAGGTGCGCCGGGCCGACGGCAGCGTGCTCGATTGCGCCGCCGCGCCCCTGCCCGACGGCTCGACGCTCGTCACCTTCTCCGACGTCACCGCCGCCGCCAATGAGGAGCGCGCGCTCACCGAGCGCAACGAGGCGCTCATCGCCGCGCAAAAACTGCGCGAGGATTTCGTCCATCACGTCTCCTATGAGCTGCGCTCGCCGCTGACCAATATCATCGGCTTCATCCACCTTCTCGGCGACGAGGCCGTGGGCCCGCTCAATCCCAAGCAGCGCGAATACGCCGGGCATATTCTGGAATCCTCGGCAGCCCTGCTGGCGATCATCAACGACATTCTCGATCTGGCGACGATCGATTCCGACGCGCTCGAACTCGATCTCGGCGAGGTCGACGTGGTGGAGACGATGCGCGCGGCCGCCGAAGGCGTGCAGGATCGGCTGGCGGAAGCCTCGATCACGCTCAACATCGTGCCTCTCGACGGCGTGGGCGCGTTCCGCGCCGACGCCAAGCGCGTGCGGCAGGTGCTCTTCAACCTCCTCTCCAACGCCATCGGCTTCTCCCAGCCGGGCCAGACCGTGACTCTCGCCGCCATGCGCCGCGAAGACGCGCTGGTCTTCAAGGTCACCGATCAGGGCCGCGGCATTCCCGGCGAGGTGATCGACAGCGTGTTCGAGCGTTTCCGCACCCATAGCGCGGGCTCGCGCCATCGCGGCGTGGGGCTTGGTCTGTCCATCGTGCGTTCCCTTGTCGAACTGCACGGCGGTTCTGTGCATATCCAGTCGGCGCCCGGCGAGGGCACGGTGGCGACCTGCACGTTCCCTGTCCAGGCGCAGGCGCGCAAGCTGGCGCAGGCTCAATAGGAGGGCCCATGTCCCCGCCGCCGATTCCCAGTCCGCCCGCTCAGGCCGGCGCAAAGGCCGCGCCGACGCCTGTCGTCTGGCGCATGGAGCTGGCCGACGAGGCCGATACGGCGGCGCTCGCCGCGCAGGTCGCGCACATGGTGGGCGCGGGCGATCTGGTGACGCTCTCGGGCGACCTAGGCGCCGGCAAGACCGCCTTCGCCCGGGCGCTCATCCGCCATGTCTGCGACGATCCGGGGCTTGAGGCGCCCAGCCCCACCTTCACGCTGATGCAGACCTATGAGGCGGCGGATTTCCCCGTGCTGCACGCCGATCTCTACCGGCTCGCCGCGCCGGACGACTTGCGGGAGCTGGGGTGGGAGGAGGCGTGCGAGGGCGCGCTCGTTCTCGTGGAATGGGCGGACCGCATTGGCCCCGCCTTGCCCGCCGACCGGCTCGACGTGGCGCTGCGGCTCAATCCCGCGCGCGGCGACGACTATCGCGAAGCCACGCTCACCGGGCATGGCGCGTTCGCCGAGCGGCTGGCGCGCGTGCGCGGCGTCGATCGCCTGCTGCAAGTCACGGGCTGGGTCGACGCGCGGCGCGACTTCATGCTGGGCGACGCCTCCGTGCGCGCCTATGAGCGGCTGGTGAAGCCCGACGGCTCCACCGCGATTTTGATGATCTCGCCCCCGCGCCCCGACGGGCCGCCGGTGCGCTACGGCCGGCCCTACAGCGCCATCGCGCGGCTGGCGGAGACCATCGATCCGTTTCTGGCGGTGGCCGAGGGCTTGCGCGCGCGCGGCCTGTCCGCGCCGCAGATCTATGCGGCGTCTTCGGCCGACGGCCTCGCCATCATCGAGGATCTGGGCGGGGAGGGCGTGGTCGCCGACGGCGCGCCGATTCCCGAACGCTATATGGACGCGACCTCCGTGCTCGCCTTCCTGCATGTGAGCGGCGCGCCCACCGCGCTTCCCCTGCCGGACGGGCGGAACTATCCCATTCCGCCCTACGACCTTGAGGCGCTGCTCATCGAGGTGGATCTCCTGCTCGAATGGTATGCGCCCCATGTGGCCGGCCTGTCGCTGTCCTCCAGCGCGAAGGCCGTCTTCCTCTCCGCCTGGCGCGCCGCGCTCGACCGCGTGTCGATCTGCCGCGATTCCTGGGTTTTGCGCGATTATCATTCGCCCAACCTGATCTGGCTGCCCGAACGCGCCGGGCTCACGCGCGTGGGGATCATCGACTTTCAGGATTGCGTGCTCGGCCATCCCGCCTATGACGTCGCCTCCCTGTTGCAGGACGCGCGCGTGAGCGTGCCCGACGAGCTGGAATTGCGCCTGCTCACCCATTACGCGAAGGCGCGGCGCGCCATCGACGCCGATTTCGACATGTCCGCCTTCGCCGCCGCCTATGCGCTGCTCGGCGCCCAGCGCGCGACGAAGATCCTGGGCATTTTCGCCCGCCTCGACCGGCGCGACGGCAAGCCGGATTATCTCGCCCACCTGCCGCGGGTGGAGCGCTATCTCGCCAAGAACCTCCAGCATCCCGCGCTTGTGGATGTGAGAGGCTGGTATAAAACTTACCTCCCGCGCCTTCTCGAGGCGTGATCGAAAACGATTCTGGAATTTCCGCGTATGACGAGTTCTCCGAGCGCGGTCGCACGCCAGCCCGCCGCATCCGGGTCCAAATCCGCGCCGAAGGCCGCTATGGTCTTCGCGGCGGGTTTGGGAACGCGCATGAGGCCCATCACCGAGGCGACGCCCAAACCGCTCGTGCGCGTGGCGGGCCGCGCGCTGATGGATTACACGCTCGACGCGCTCGCATGCGCGGGCGTCGAGACCGCCGTGGTGAACGTGCATTGGCTGGCCGATCAGATCGAGGCGCATCTGCGCGCGCGCAAGGCGCCGCGCGTCCTGGTGTCCGACGAGCGCGCGAAACTGCTCGATCAGGGCGGGGGGCTGCGCAAGGCGCTGCCGCATCTGGGCGACGCGCCCTTTTTCATCTGCAACACCGACGCCTTCTGGGTCGAGGGGCCGCACAGCAATTTGCAGCGCATGGCGCAGGCCTGGGACCCTGAGGCGATGGACGCGCTGCTGCTCGTCGCGCCCACCGCGACCAGCGTCGGCGTCGACTGGCCGGGCGATTTCACCATGGAGCCGGACGGGCGCCTCGTGAAGCGCGAGGAGCGCCGCGTGGCGCCTTTCGTCTATTCGGGCGTCGGCATCCTGAAGCCGGAGCTGATCGCGCGCGAGAGCGCGGAGGCTTTCCGCCTCGCGCCGATCTTTTTCGACGCCGCCGCGCGCGGCCGTCTGCATGGCCTGCGGCTCGACGGCGTGTGGCTCCATGTGGGCACGCCCGACGCGATCGGCGAGGCCGAACGCGCCATCCAGCGCTCGGTGCTTTAGCGTGGCGCCGGCGCGGGCCCGCAACGTCTGCACCATCGCCTCCGGCGCGCCCTTTCTGCGCACCCTCGCCGCCGCCCTTCTGCAAGGCCGCGTCGCCCCGGGCTTTCCCGCCTCCGACGATCCCGCCGCCTTGGCCGATGCGACGATCTACGTCCCCACGCGCCGCGCCGCGCGCGCGCTGGCGGAGGAAATGGCCGCGGCCGCCGGCGGCGGCGCGCTGATCCTGCCGCGCATCGTGCCGCTGGGCGCGATGGAGGGGATCGAGAACGATCTCCTGTTCGCCGGCCCTTCCTTCGACGACGCGTTCCGCGCGGACGCGCCGGAGGCCATCGGCGAACTCGATCGCCGCCTCGCGCTGATGCGGCTCATCCTCGCCTGGGCGAAGGCGCTGCGCGGCGCCATTCGCTCCATCGACGCGCAGGGGCGCGCGCAGGTGCGCGACGACGAGCCGCTTCTGGTGACGGCCGTTCCCGCGCAGGCCTTTCATCTGGCGGGCGATCTTGCGGCCTTGATCGACGAAATGATCGTGGAGGACGTCGATTGGGCGCGGCTGGATGCGCTGGCGCCCGAACGTCTCGACGAATATTGGCGCATCACGCTGAACTTCCTCGCCGTCGCGCGCGACCATTGGCCCGCCCATCTGGCGGAGATCGGGCGCGTGGACCGCGCGCGCCGCCAGGCGGATCTGGTCGAGCGGCGCATCGCGCAGATCGAGGCGGGGGCGACGGGCGTGGAGATCGTCGCTGGCTCCACGGGCACGAATGCGGCGACCGCGCGGCTCATCGCCGCCATCGCGCGCTCGCCGCGCGGCGCGG